>NZ_JAPVZD010000005.1:0-123110 GCF_041432215.1 Streptococcus sp. 27098_8_70 | reverse complement strand
TTATCCGCCATAGCTCAGTTGGTAGTAGCGCATGACTGTTAATCATGATGTCGTAGGTTCGAGTCCTACTGGCGGAGTATAAATCAAAACGTTCAACTGAGCGTTTTTTTATTTATAAATATAGTGGATTGTTGAAATTTCAAATTTTAATTTTTAAATCTGTAATTACCTCTTTATTTTATTTTTAGTTCGTTTAGCTTTAAATTCTTCTTTTATAGGATTTGAAACTTTTTTAGTTCCTTTTTTTGTTAGACTAGTGTTACTAATAAGAAAGGGAATTTTTATATGCTTCAGAAATTTTATGATCGAGCATTTGTCTTTTTGAAACTAGTTGAACAAGAATATGCCTCTTTAGGTCAGAGTTGTTCAGAGTGGGAATCACTTCATCTTCGGTTTTTACTATATTATTTAATCCGATTTAAAATAAAAAGTGATAGGGACTTTTCACTATATCACTTTAAAACAGCTTATCGTCTATATCTAGATAAATTCCTGCAAGGTGGTACCACTCTCATCCAATAGGAAGTATCTATATCATAATTACGAACGATTGTTGTAGTTATATTTTAAAAAATATAGAATTAGCTTATAATCAAAGGTTTTTATATTTAGAAATGAAAGAATTTCCAAATCTTTTCTACTGTTTCTTCTTGATAAAATAGTGTTTTTTTCTTATAATAAATTGTAAGATATAATTGCGGGTGGAATTCCTGCCATGTATATGAGAAAGGACGAGCTCCTAGTAGCTCAGACGATTTTTATTATGACTTCAGTTGTTGTTGTAGGTACCCAATGGGGTGATGAAGGTAAAGGGAAAATTACAGATTTTCTTTCAGCTAATGCAGAGGTAATTGCTCGTTATCAAGGTGGTGATAATGCTGGTCACACGATTGTGATTGATGGTAAGAAATTTAAGTTGCACTTGATTCCATCTGGAATTTTCTTTCCTGAAAAAATCTCTGTTATTGGGAATGGGATGGTCGTGAATCCAAAATCCCTTGTCAAAGAGTTGCGCTATCTTCATGAGGAAGGTGTGACAACTGATAACTTGCGTATTTCTGATCGTGCGCATGTTATTTTGCCATATCATATTGAATTAGACCGTCTACAAGAAGAAGCTAAGGGCGACAATAAAATCGGGACTACAATCAAGGGAATCGGTCCAGCATATATGGATAAGGCTGCTCGTGTTGGAATTCGTATTGCGGATCTTTTGGATAAGGATATTTTCCGTGAACGTTTGGAACGCAATCTTGCGGAAAAGAATCGTTTGTTTGAAAAATTATATGATAGTACCCCTATTTCAGTTGACGATATTTTTGAAGAATACTATGAGTATGGTCAACAAATCAAGCAATACGTGACAGATACATCCGTTATCTTGAATGATGCGCTTGATAATGGCAAACGTGTGCTGTTTGAAGGTGCGCAAGGTGTTATGCTAGATATCGACCAAGGTACGTATCCATTTGTTACGTCGTCAAACCCTGTCGCTGGTGGTGTGACAATTGGGTCTGGTGTTGGCCCAAGTAAGATTGACAAGGTTGTAGGTGTTTGTAAAGCCTATACGAGTCGTGTAGGTGACGGACCTTTCCCAACTGAATTATTTGATGAAGTGGGGGATCGCATCCGTGAAGTAGGTCATGAATACGGTACAACAACTGGTCGTCCACGTCGTGTAGGTTGGTTTGACTCAGTTGTGATGCGTCACAGCCGCCGTGTATCTGGGATTACCAATCTTTCATTGAACTCTATCGATGTTTTGAGTGGTTTGGATACTGTGAAAATCTGTGTGGCCTATGATCTTGATGGTCAACGTATTGATTACTATCCTGCTAGTCTTGAGCAGTTGAAACGTTGCAAGCCAATCTACGAGGAATTGCCAGGTTGGTCAGAAGACATCACTGGAGTCCGTAATTTAGAAGACCTTCCTGAGAATGCACGTAACTATGTTCGTCGTGTAAGCGAGTTGGTTGGTGTTCGTATCTCAACTTTCTCAGTAGGTCCCGGTCGTGAACAAACTAATATTTTAGAAAGTGTTTGGTCATAGGAGATTTTTAAGATTAGTTTAAGACAGGTTGGGTATACTATAGACAGTTACAAGAAGACCTCCTAACTTGTTGTAACAAATATCCTAAACTTTTCTTTTTCATAATAATCTCCCTATTAAGTCACCGCATTCGGTGGCTTTTTTTGTCTTGAGAATCATGATATAATAATAAAATCGACAAGTAGGAAAAGAGAAGAACGATGAATTATACAGTTGAAGAAAAAGAAGCCTTTATGAGAGAGGCTTTGAGAGAGGCTGAGATTGCCTTAGAACACGATGAAATTCCAATTGGTTGTGTGATTGTCAAGGATGGAGAAATCATTGGTAGGGGGCATAATGCGCGCGAGGAGTTGCAACGGGCGGTCATGCATGCAGAAATCATGGCTATAGAGAATGCGAATGTGAGTGAGGAGAGCTGGCGCCTGCTCGATTGTACGCTTTTTGTGACCATTGAGCCTTGTGTCATGTGTAGCGGGGCGATTGGGCTTGCCCGTATTCCAAAGGTAGTCTACGGGGCTAAGAATCAGAAATTTGGTGCAGCTGGAAGCTTGTACGATATTTTGACAGATGAGCGTCTCAATCATCGTGTAGAGGTAGAAACGGGAATTTTGGAAGATGACTGTGCAGCGATTATGCAGGACTTTTTCCGAAATCGACGGAAAAAATAATTTCTCTTTAAAAACAGAGGGGAATGTGGTATAATGAATAGTGGAGCAACAGTTCTGCGTGAAGCGGGTCAGGGGAGGAATCCAGCAGCCCTAAGCGATGTGAATTGTGTGCTCTTTTTTCGTGCTTTTTTCGAATAAATAAGATAAAATAGCCTAGAATAAATGATTATAGAAAAGAGAAAAATATGAAAATTCGTGGTTTTGAATTGGTTTCGAGTTTTACAGATGAAAATTTGTTGCCTAAGCGTGAGACAGCTCATGCAGCTGGGTACGATTTAAAGGTTGCCGAACGAACTGTCATTGCGCCAGGTGAGATTATATTGGTCCCAACAGGAGTTAAGGCTTATATGCAACCGACAGAGGTGCTCTATCTCTATGACCGTTCTTCAAACCCTCGTAAAAAAGGCTTGGTCTTGATTAACTCTGTGGGTGTCATTGACGGAGACTATTATGGCAATCCAGGGAATGAAGGACATATCTTTGCTCAGATGAAAAATATTACTGATCAGGAAGTGGTTCTCGAAGTTGGGGAACGTGTGGTTCAGGCTGTCTTTGCTCCTTTCTTGATTGCAGATGGAGATGAGGCAGATGGCGTGCGGACTGGTGGATTTGGATCGACAGGGAAATAGAGGGATAAAATGGCAGACTATTTATTAGTTGTAGACATGCAGTCAGATTATGTTGCTGTAGGAAAAGCCTATCATGAAGAACTGACTGCAGCTGTAAATGACAAAATTGCTACTTATCCCAGCGACCGAGTTATCTATATTCTCAATCGTTTTTTCTGGGAGAGAAAAGATAGAAAGAAGAAATTTGCGACCAACTTGTTAGTTGTATCTTCTCGTATCTTTGAGAAGTGTCGGGCTTCTTGCTTTACTAATCCAGATTTAAAAGATTTTTTAGAGGGAAATGGTGCTAAGAGCATAGAGTTTATAGGGGTAGATGGCAATTTCTGTGTCAAGGCTTCCGTTTTGGCAGCTGTCAAGGAGAATTATCAGGTTTCTGTCGATTTGTCTGCTGTCGGAGTTGCCAACCAGAATAAATTTCAAAATACATTGTATAAGTGGCATTCTTTCGGAGTAACCGTAAAAGGAGAATTATTATAGCAAAGAAAAAAGCGACATTTGTATGTCAAAATTGTGGGTATAATTCCCCAAAATATCTAGGGCGTTGTCCTAACTGTGGGTCTTGGTCTTCTTTTGTAGAAGAGGTTGAGGTCGCCGAGGTTAAGAATGCGCGTGTGTCTTTGACAGGTGAGAAAACCAAGCCCATGAAACTGGCTGAGGTGACTTCCATCAATGTCAATCGAACCAAGACGGAGATGGAGGAATTTAACCGTGTGCTTGGTGGAGGTGTGGTACCGGGGAGTCTCGTTCTTATCGGTGGGGATCCAGGGATTGGGAAATCAACCCTTCTCTTACAAGTATCGACTCAGCTGTCCCAAGTAGGGACTGTTCTCTATGTCAGTGGGGAGGAGTCTGCCCAGCAGATTAAACTCCGTGCAGAGCGCTTGGGTAATATTGATAGCGAGTTTTATCTCTATGCAGAGACCAATATGCAGAGCGTTCGATCTGAGGTGGAGCGCATCCAACCAGATTTTCTCATCATCGACTCTATCCAGACGATTATGTCTCCTGAGATTTCAGGGGTGCAGGGGTCTGTGTCTCAGGTGCGTGAGGTAACGGCTGAACTCATGCAGTTGGCGAAGACTAATAACATTGCTATCTTTATCGTAGGACATGTGACTAAGGAAGGAACCTTGGCAGGTCCGCGTATGTTGGAGCATATGGTGGATACGGTGCTTTACTTTGAAGGGGAGCGCCACCATACCTTCCGTATTTTGAGGGCAGTCAAAAACCGTTTTGGTTCCACTAATGAGATTGGCATCTTTGAGATGCAGTCGGGTGGATTGGTTGAGGTCCTCAATCCGAGTCAAGTTTTCCTAGAAGAGCGTTTGGATGGAGCGACTGGCTCGTCAATCGTTGTGACCATGGAAGGGACCCGTCCGATTTTGGCGGAGGTTCAGGCTTTGGTAACACCAACCATGTTTGGAAATGCTAAGCGCACAACGACAGGTCTTGATTTCAATCGTGCAAGTCTGATTATGGCTGTTTTGGAAAAACGAGCAGGGCTTCTTTTGCAAAATCAGGATGCTTATCTCAAATCTGCTGGTGGCGTCAAATTGGATGAGCCTGCCATTGACTTAGCCGTTGCAGTGGCTATTGCCTCTAGTTACAAGGACAAGCCTACCAATCCTCAGGAATGTTTTGTGGGTGAACTGGGCTTGACCGGAGAAATTCGGCGCGTGAATCGCATCGAACAACGCATAAATGAAGCGGCAAAACTGGGCTTTACCAAGATTTATGTACCCAAGAATTCCTTGACAGGAATCACTCCACCCAAGGAAATTGAAGTCATTGGTGTGACAACGATTCAAGAAGTTTTGAAAAAGGTCTTTGCATAATCCGTGACAAATCCTCTTAAAAATGATAAGATAGGAGAAATATTTGATTATCAAATTTTTCAGGAGGGAATCGTGTCGTATTTTGAACAGTTTATGCAAGCCAATCAGGCTTATGTTGCCCTACATGGGCAGTTAAATCTGCCACTTAAACCCAAAACCAGAGTAGCTATCGTGACCTGTATGGACTCACGTCTACACGTTGCGCAAGCTCTAGGTTTGGCCCTTGGGGATGCTCATATCTTGCGGAATGCGGGTGGTCGAGTAACTGAGGACATGATTCGTTCACTGGTGATTTCCCAGCAACAAATGGGGACAAGAGAAATCGTGGTGCTTCACCATACAGACTGTGGAGCTCAAACCTTTCAAAATGAAAGTTTTCATGAATATTTGAAACACGAGCTCGGAGTTGATGTATCTAATCAAGATTTTTTACCATTCCAGGATGTTGAAGAGAGTGTGAGAGAGGATATGCAATTGCTTAGAGAGTCTCCACTGATTCCTGATGATGTGGTTATTTCAGGTGCTGTCTATGATGTGGATACAGGAAGTATGAGAGAAGTATACTAACTTTGTCTCGAAAAAATCTCACCCTAGCATAAAATCGATTGTTAAAATGTAGAATTTTTAGTTTTAATATAGCTAATATAAAATAGCATAAAACAAGGGTATAAATGTTTACTCTTGTTTTATTTTTGATTGAAAAATAAAGGAAAAAGCGCTACAATGGTAGATGGAAAATGTTGTGTAAAAACAAGTGATACATAAATACCGGAGGAAATCATGTCTTTTTCTGATTTAAAGCTGTTTGCCCTTTCTTCTAATAGAGAATTGGCAGAGCGTGTGGCGCAAGAAATTGGGATAGAGTTGGGGAAATCGACTGTTCGCCAATTTTCAGATGGGGAGATTCAGGTCAACATTGAAGAATCAATCCGTGGAAAACACGTCTTTATCCTACAATCAACTAGTTCACCTGTAAATGATAATTTACTTGAAATTTTGATTATGGTGGACGCATTGAAGCGCGCCAGTGCAGAATCTGTCAATGTTGTTATGCCTTACTATGGCTATGCACGTCAGGATAGAAAAGCGCGCGCGCGTGAGCCAATCACAGCAAAACTCGTTGCAAACATGCTAGAAGTTGCTGGGGTAGATCGTTTGTTGACGATTGATTTGCACGCTGCACAGATTCAGGGATTCTTTGATATTCCTGTAGATCACTTGATGGGTGCTCCCTTGATTGCGGACTATTTTGAACGTCGTGGCATGGTTGGCTCTGACTACGTGGTTGTCAGCCCAGACCATGGTGGGGTGACTCGTGCTCGTAAATTGGCAGAGTTTTTGAAAACTCCGATTGCGATTATTGACAAACGCCGTAGTGTAGACAAGATGAATACCAGTGAAGTGATGAACATCATTGGTAAGGTAGAAGGTAAGACTTGTATCTTGATTGACGATATGATCGATACAGCTGGAACTATTTGTCATGCGGCAGATGCTCTTGCTGAAGCAGGTGCTGTTGAAGTTTACGCAAGCTGTACGCACCCAGTTCTTTCGGGGCCAGCTATGGACAATATCCAAAAATCAGCTATTAAGAAATTGGTTGTTTTGGATACTATCTATCTACCAGAAGAGCGTTTGATTGATAAGATTGAACAAATTTCGATTGCTCATCTTCTGGGCGATGCTATTATTCGTATCCACGAAAAACGTCCTCTTTCTCCATTATTTAGTATCGAGAAAAAAATCTAAACTTTCACTTGAAATAGATCGTTCTCCTAGCAGGTTTCTTTTCTTGCTAGGAGATTTTTTGTAGTCAAAATCTGCAAGCCTTTTCAAAATATGCTATACTGATGGAAAAGGAGGATTTCTATGAGCCAAGAATTTATCAATCCAAGTGATGGTGTGGTACGTCAGTATCTTGCAACCAGTAAAACGTTAGCGGTAGTAGGCTTGTCCGATCGTGAAGAAACAACTAGCAATCGAGTGACTAAGGAAATGCAGGCTCGGGGCTATAAAATCATTCCAGTCAATCCCAAGGCTTCAGGTGGCGAAATCTTGGGAGAAAAGGCCTATGCAAGCCTAGCTGAGATTCCTTTTCCTGTTGATATTGTCAATGTATACCGACGGAGCGAGTTTTTACCAGATGTGGCGCGTGATTTTCTCAAGGCTGATGCCAAGATTTTTTGGGCACAACTGGGACTTGAAAGCCTAGAAGCGGAAGAAATCTTGCGTGCTGGAGGATGCGATGACATCGTGATGAATCGTTGTATTAAGAGAGAACATACTCGCTTAATTCTTGAGCAATAAAAAGGTAGCCATGGGCTACCTTTTTGTGTTAGAAAATACCAATCAATGCCTGCATGCCAAGACTGGTGAGGATGATGGCAATCCAGCAAAGGGCTCCAAGAAGAATGGATTTACCGCTGGATTTGACCATGGCTACTAGATTTGTTTTGAGACCGATGGCACTCATAGCCATGATAATGAGGAATTTGGAGAGTTGTTTGAGAGGGGTGAAGAAGCTACTAGACACACCGAGAGAGGTGAGAAAAGTCGTTAAGAGAGAGGCTAGGATAAAGTAAAGGATAAAAAGTGGGAAGACTTTTTTTAGTTGGAAACCCTGGCTATTTTTTTGTTGGCGGCTTTGCCAGTAGGAGAGAAAGAGCGTGATAGGAATAATGGCAAGGGTGCGTGTGAGTTTAACAATGGTTGCAGACTCAAGGGTATTGGTCTGATAAAGACTGTCCCATGCGCTGGCTGTGGCCGTTACAGAAGAAGTATCGTTGACTGCAGTTCCTGCAAAGAGGGCAAAACCTTCATTGGATAGGTGAAGCCAGGTTCCTAGCGTTGGAAAGATGAGCGCAGCCAAGACATTGAAGAAAAAGATAACGGAAATGGCTTGGGCAACTTCTTTTTCCTTGGCATGGATGACGGGCGCTGTCGCAGCAATGGCAGAGCCACCACAGATAGAAGAACCCACTCCAATCAAGGTAGCTAGTTTTGTGTCTAGCGCAAAGAAACGTTGGAAGAGGTAGGCAACGATTAAGGAAATCGAAATGGTGGAAAGGATGACAGGGAGTGAAGTTTGTCCAACTGCGAAGACTTGCGAGATATTGAGACCAAAACCGAGTAAGATAACGGCATACTGGAGTAATTTCTTGGAACTAAAGGTCAAACCTGCGTCTAGTTGTTTGTAAGGTGAGAGCCAGGGGTGGAGGAGCATTCCAGCAAAAATTGCAAAGACAGGTGCACCCACGACGGGGAAAAATCCTCCCAGGCACCAAGATACGATAGAAATGAGAAGGCAGGCCAAGATTCCTGCTCCATTTTTTGATAAAAATGACATATAAACCTCCGAAAATAAGCACTTATTATTATAGTCCTGTCGAGAAGAAAAGTAAAACAGAAAGTGAAAAATGCGGGTTTCAGATGGATTTTGCGGTCAGGGAGCTTTTGTAGTATAATAGTACTATGTTCTGTAAGCAAGGGGGATATCTATGGACTTAACCAAACGCTTTAATAAACAGTTAGACAAGATTCAAGTTTCCTTGATTCGCCAGTTTGACCAGGCAATTTCAGAGATTCCTGGGGTCTTGCGTTTGACCTTGGGGGAACCTGATTTTACAACGCCAGATCATATCAAGGAGGCAGCCAAGCGAGCCATTGACCAGAACCAATCCTACTATACAGGGATGAGCGGTTTACTGACCTTGCGCCAGGCTGCTAGCGACTTTGTAAAAGAAAAATACCAGCTAGATTATAATCCTGAAAATGAAATTTTGGTTACAATTGGGGCGACAGAGGCTTTATCTGCTACTTTGACGGCTATTTTGGAAGAGGGGGACAAGGTGCTCTTGCCAGCTCCTGCCTACCCAGGATATGAGCCGATTGTCAATCTAGTTGGGGCAGAGATTGTCGAGATTGATACAACTGAAAATGGTTTTGTCTTGACTCCTGAGATGTTGGAAAAGGCCATTTTGGAGCAAGGGGACAAGCTCAAAGCAGTTATTCTCAACTATCCAGCCAATCCGACAGGTATTACCTATAGTCGGGAGCAGTTGGAAGCCTTGGCAGACGTTTTACGCAAGTATGAGATTTTTGTTGTCTGTGATGAGGTTTACTCAGAATTAACCTATACAGGCGAAGCCCATGTATCTCTGGGAACTATGCTGAGAGACCAGGCTATTATTATCAATGGCTTGTCTAAATCGCATGCTATGACTGGTTGGCGTTTAGGCTTTATCTTTGCTCCTGCGGCTTTCACAGCTCAGTTAATCAAGAGTCACCAGTATTTGGTTACTGCTGCAAATACGATGGCTCAGCATGCTGCGGTGGAGGCTTTGACCGCTGGTAAAAACGACGCAGAGCCTATGAAAAAGGAATACATCCAGCGTCGAGATTATATCATCGAAAAGATGACTGCTCTTGGTTTTGAGATTATCAAACCAGATGGGGCCTTCTATATCTTTGCTAAGATTCCAGCGGGCTACAATCAAGACTCCTTTGCTTTTCTGAAGGATTTTGCCTATAAGAAGGCCGTTGCCTTTATCCCTGGTGCCGCCTTTGGACGTTACGGAGAAGGCTATGTGCGTCTGTCCTATGCAGCCAGCATGGAAACGATCAGAGAGGCCATGAAACGACTTGAGGAGTACATGAGAGAAGCATGATTCAGTCTATCACGAGTCAAGGTCTCGTACTCTACAATCGTAACTTTCGTGAGGATGACAAGCTAGTCAAAATTTTTACCGAGCAGGCGGGCAAGCGTATGTTTTTCGTCAAACACGCTGGCCAGTCCAAACTAGCTCCTGTTATTCAGCCTTTGGTGTTGGCACGATTTCTCTTGCGCATCAATGATGATGGGCTTAGCTACATCGAGGACTACCATGAGGTGATGACCTTTCCAAAGATTAATAGTGATCTCTTTGTCATGGCCTATGCTACCTATGTGGCAGCTCTTGCAGATGCTAGTTTGCAGGATAATCAGCAGGATGCTCCCTTGTTTGCTTTCTTGAGGAAGACTCTGGAGTTGATGGAAGCAGGGATAGATTATCAGGTCTTAACCAATATTTTTGAAATTCAAATCTTGACTCGATTTGGAATCAGCCTTAATTTTAATGAGTGTGTCTTTTGCCATCGGGTCGGTCAGGCCTTTGACTTTTCTTTTAAATATGGAGCCTGCATCTGTCCAGACCATTATCATGAAGATGAGAGACGTTGTCATCTCAATCCCAATATCCCTTATCTGCTCAATCAATTTCAAGCCATTGATTTTGAAACCTTGGAGACCATTTCGCTTAAGGCCGAAATCAAGCAAGAGTTACGCCAATTTATGGATCAACTCTACGAAGAGTACGTTGGGATTCACCTAAAATCGAAGAAATTTATTGATTCCCTAGCAGACTGGGGACAATTACTAAAAGAGGAAGACAAATGAAAAAAATCGCAGTAGATGCTATGGGGGGCGATTATGCACCTCAAGCCATCGTTGAGGGTGTCAACCAAGCCCTTACTGACTTTTCAGATATTGAGGTTCAACTCTATGGAGATAAAAGTAAGATCAAGCAATATCTAACAGCGACAGAGCGTGTCAGCATTATCCATACGGATGAGAAAATCAACTCAGACGATGAGCCGACGAAAGCTATCCGTAAGAAGAAAAATGCCAGCATGGTATTAGCAGCTAAGGCTGTTAAAGAGGGAGAAGCAGACGCTGTCCTCTCTGCTGGTAACACAGGTGCCTTGTTGGCTGCAGGATTCTTTATCGTGGGTCGTATCAAAAATATCGATCGTCCAGGACTCATGTCGACCTTGCCGACCATCGATGGAAAAGGGTTTGACATGCTAGACCTTGGGGCCAATGCAGAAAATACAGCCCATCATCTTCACCAATACGCTGTCCTAGGTTCCTTCTATGCGAAAAATGTTCGTGGGATTTCGAAACCACGTGTTGGTTTGCTCAACAATGGAACAGAAAGCAGCAAGGGAGATCCGCTTCGTAAGGAAACATACGACTTGTTAGTAGCTGATGAAAGTTTGAACTTTGTCGGAAACGTGGAAGCGCGTGATCTGATGAATGGCGTTGCGGATGTTGTCGTAACAGATGGTTTCACGGGAAACGCTGTTCTCAAATCCATCGAAGGTACAGCTTTGGGAATCATGGGCTTACTTAAAAATGCTATTACGGGTGGTGGCCTTCGAGCGAAGCTAGGTGCTCTACTTCTCAAGGATAGTCTTAAGGGGTTGAAGACACAGCTCAACTATTCAGATGTTGGAGGGGCAGTTTTGTTTGGTGTCAAGGCGCCAGTTGTAAAAACTCATGGCTCAAGTGATGCCAAGGCTGTGTACAGTACGATTCGTCAGATTCGTACCATGCTAGAAACAGACGTAGTTGCTCAAACTGCGCGTGAATTTTCAGGAGAATAAAAAAGATGACAGAAAAAGAAATTTTTGACCGTATTGTAACCATTATCCAAGAGCGACAGGGAGAAGACTTTGCCGTAACAGAGGCTTTGAGTTTGAAAGACGATCTAGATGCGGACTCAGTGGATTTGATGGAGTTTGTCTTGACACTAGAAGATGAATTTGGTATCGAAATCACTGATGAGGAAATCGATCAACTTCAAAGTGTAGCGGATGTAGTAGCGATTATTAAAGATAAAAAATAGCCAAAAGCAACATGCAAGTCATGTTGTTTTTTATTTGCAGAAAAAGAGAAACTTTTAGTAGAAATTGCGAATAAAGAGATGAGAAAGAAAAAGGAGGAACATTTATGTATGTGACTGGTTTTTATCCGTGGTTCATTAAGTGGTTTTTAAAATAAAAATGAATAAGTTGCTTATTTTTGAATTGTTTTGCGAATGGATAGGTAAGGAAAAAGGGAAGGAGATTACGCGATGTATTTACCAATCTTATTGCCATGGTTGATCAAATGGTATTTAAAATAAATGAAATTTACCTGTTCATTTTAAATTACTTCTCGAATAGATAAGTGAGAAGAAAAGAAAGGAGAGAAGAAAATGATTTCAGTAATTTACCCAATCTGGCTATTTAAGTGGCTTAGAGGTTAAAGATTAGATATATAGAAAAATATAGAGGAGAAGAAAGATGACAAACTTTGACAAAATGGAACAGAACTTTGTAGCTCTTACAGAAGAAGAGTTGATGGATGTGGATGGGGGCTCGGTTACCGCTGTAGTTGTAGGAGGTGTCTTACTAATTGGTGGTATTGCTTGGGGCTATTTTATGTAATAATAAGGAGAGAAAAAATGAATTTAAATAAATGGACAGAATTGACAGAAGAAGAATTGATGAATACAGAAGGTGGCTTAATTACCATAGCCATGATTGCTGGAGGAGTAGCAATTTTCCTTGGTGGTCGATTAATTGGTCAAGATTTAAAACGTAAATTTGGATAAAAGTAGACTTGTATGAAAAATCTAAAAAATGTAATGGGAGCAGTTCTAATTATTTTTGGAGTGCTTTGCATATTGGGAGATTTAAATGTAATCACCTTTAATGTTGAAAAATATTTCCAAACAGAATTAGTTGTTCCGATCCTTATTTTGATGATGAGTTACTTGGATTTAGCTAAAGACAAGGTTTAAAGAGAACTATTTTTAGTGTATGGCAACTGCTATTGAATAGTCATCTTTTAGTTATTATCAATGAAATAAGAACTAATTTAGGAATAGTAGGGATTTTGGTTGGAGTAGCTATTGGATTAGCCAGTATTATTTAAAAAGGAGAGAGAAAAATGAAAGAAATGGATAAAAAATTTGATATCATGACAGAAGAAGATTTGGCTCTTACTGAAGGAGGCTTCATTGTCACTACTTCCACAGCAATAGCTTGGGGTGTATTAGGAGTAGCTGCTTATATGTATGGGCGTTATCTAGGAAGTAGACGTTAATCTAAATATAGAAGGAAATTAACTATGAGTCGTAACCTAAATCTCAATACATTGTTACCTAAGCTAGCCACTATACTTCCTTTGTTAGGAATAGGTCTTAATCTTACGCTTCATCTAATTCGTACGGGTTCGCTAGTATCTTTTGATTGGCAATGGAGTTTAATAGGTTTGATTGCTGCAGGCTATTTTGGTATTTTTTGTAAGGATTTGAAGAAAAATAATCAAAACTATAAATGATGAATTTGAATGGAAAGGATTTTGTGCATGTAAATGGCGGAGTTTTTCCACCTTGTTTTATCCAGAGATCTATCCGATTCTGCTTAGTTTGTTTTATAGAGGATATAAGTACAAAACAACAGATAGTAAGATTGGGAATTGATGGAACATCAGATTGGAGTTGGAGATGAAAGTCGTTCAATTACTACAAAAAAGCTTGGCCAAAGACCACTGTATTATTTAGCTCGATGGCTTAATTACTTATTAGAATCGTGGCTAATATAAACAAAATAAATCTACCTACGTGGTTTGAATATTTTGATATACCTAAGATTTCATCATTCTTGATGACATTTATCTTACTTTATAGAAATATCATTTCAGAATAGTTTATTTCTAGGCATTCATTTTTTAACGGTTACTTTAAACAGGCAGAACTTTTGTTCTGCTTTTTTACATTTAAATGATAGTTTATGCTTTTTAAAGTGCGTTTCAGGTGCAAAAATAGTTTATTTAGGAATATTTTCCTGTTTTTATCCTTATTTGGTTAAAATAATCTTACAAATTTTTAAAGAGATTGTTAGAAAAAAGGAGATGGATATGAAATTTGGGAAAAGGCACTATCGTCCCCAAGTGGATCAGATGGATTGTGGCGTGGCTTCCTTGGCTATGGTCTTTGGTTACTATGGTAGTTATTACTCCTTGGCTTATCTAAGAGAGTTAGCCAAGACGACCATGGATGGGACGACGGCTTTGGGGCTTGTAAAGGTGGCAGAGGAGATTGGGTTTGAGACGCGGGCTATCAAGGCGGATATGACGCTCTTTGATCTGCCAGATTTGACCTTTCCTTTTGTGGCTCATGTGCTCAAGGAAGGAAAGTTGCTCCACTACTATGTGGTGATAGGTCAGGATAAAAAGCACATTCATATCGCTGATCCGGATCCTGGTGTCAAGCTGACCAAGATTTCCCGTGAGCGTTTTGCGCAAGAGTGGACAGGGGTCAGTATTTTTATGGCGCCATCTCCGGGCTATAAACCTCATAAGGAGAAGAAACAGGGTCTCCTATCCTTCTTGCCGATTTTATTCAAACAGCGTGGCTTAATTACCAATATCGTCCTAGCGACACTCTTGGTAACCTTGATCAATATCGTGGGCTCCTACTATCTTCAGTCCATCATTGATAGTTACGTGCCAGACCAGATGCGCTCGACGCTGGGCATCATCTCTATTGGGTTGGTCATCGTCTATATCCTCCAGCAGATTTTGTCCTACGCGCAGGAATATCTCCTACTAATCCTTGGGCAACGTCTCTCAATTGATGTGATTTTGTCCTACATCAAGCATGTTTTTCACCTGCCGATGTCCTTTTTCGCGACACGCAGGACAGGAGAAATCGTGTCTCGTTTCACGGATGCTAACAGTATCATTGACGCGCTAGCTTCGACCATTCTGTCGATTTTCCTAGATGCGTCGACGATTTTGATTATCTCTCTGGTCTTGTTTTCACAAAATATGACGCTCTTTTTCATTAGTCTACTTGCGCTTCCTATCTATACAGTGATTATCTTTGCCTTTATGAAGCCTTTTGAAAAGATGAATCGGGATACCATGGAAGCTAATGCGGTTCTGTCTTCTTCTATCATCGAGGATATCAACGGCATTGAGACCATTAAATCTTTGACCAGTGAAAGTTCGCGCTATCAAAAGATTGACAAGGAATTTGTGGCTTATCTGAAAAAATCCTTTACCTATAGTCGGGCAGAAAGCCAGCAAAAGGCTCTGAAAAAAGTTGCCCAGCTCCTGCTCAATATTGCCGTTCTCTGGCTGGGAGCTATTCTTGTCATGGATGGGAAAATGAGTTTGGGCCAGCTGATTACCTATAATACTTTGCTCGTTTACTTTACCAATCCTTTGGAAAATATCATTAACCTACAAACCAAACTTCAGACAGCGCAGGTTGCCAATAATCGCTTAAATGAGGTTTATCTAGTAGCTTCGGAGTTTGAGGAGAAGAAAACGGTAGAAGATTTGAGCATGATGAAAGGGGATATGACCTTTAAACAGGTTCACTACAAGTATGGCTATGGTCGTGACGTCTTGTCGGATATCAATTTGACCATTCCCCAAGGCTCTAAGGTGGCTTTTGTGGGGATTTCGGGGTCAGGTAAGACCACCTTAGCCAAGATGATGGTTAATTTTTACGATCCAAGTCAGGGAGAGATTAGTCTGGGTGGTGTCAATCTCAATCAGATTGATAAAAAGGCCTTGCGCCAGTATATCAACTATTTGCCTCAACAGCCCTATGTCTTTAACGGAACGATTTTGGACAATCTTCTTTTGGGAGCCAAGGAGGGGACGACTCAGGAGGATATCTTACGGGCGGTGGAGTTGGCAGAGATTCGGGAGGATATTGAGCGCATGCCCCTGAATTACCAGACAGAATTGACTTCGGATGGGGCAGGGATTTCAGGTGGTCAACGTCAGAGAATCGCTCTGGCGCGTGCTCTCTTGACAGATGCGCCTGTCTTGATTTTGGATGAGGCGACCAGCAGTTTGGATATTTTGACAGAGAAGCGAATTGTCGATAATCTCATGGCTTTAGACAAGACCTTGATTTTCATTGCTCACCGCTTGACCATTGCTGAGCGGACAGAGAAGGTTGTTGTCTTGGATCAGGGCAAGATTGTCGAAGAAGGAAAGCATGTTGATTTGCTTGCACAGGGTGGTTTTTACGCCCATTTGGTGAATAGCTAGAAAGAGGAGAGGATGAAACCAGAATTTTTAGAAAGTGCGGAGTTTTATAATCGTCGTTACCATAATTTTTCCAGTCGGGTGATTTTACCTATGTCACTTCTGTTCGTGTTTTTACTAGGATTTGCAGTTTTTGCAGAGAAAGAGATTAGTTTGTCTACCAGAGCGACTGTCGAACCTAGTCGGATTATTGCCAACATCCAGTCGACTAGTAATCAACGCATTGTGGGGAACTATCTGGAAGAAAACAAGTTGGTCAAGCAGGGGGAACTACTCGTTCAGTACCAGCAAGGGGCGGAGGCTGTCCAGGTCGAAGCATACGCCAGTCAATTGGAGATGTTAAAGGATCAAAAAAAGCAGTTGGGATATTTGCAATCCAGTTTGAAAGAGGGGAGTGATCAATTCCCAGAGGCGGATAAGTTTGGTTACCAGGAGATGTTTCGAGATTATCTCAGCCAAGCTAGTAGTCTTAGGAGTAATGTTTCTCAACAAAATGCCAGCATCTCTTCTCAAAATGAGGCAGCAAGTCAGAGCCAGGCCGAGATTGGCAATCTTATCAGTCAAACAGAGGATAAAATCCGAGACTACAAAACAGCTAAGTCAGCGATTGAAAAGGGAGATCAACTGGATAGTCAGAATCCAGCCTACTCTTTTTACCAGACCTATAAAAATCAAGGTGAAGAAGATCCGCAAGCTAAATCGCAAGTTATTGCGCAAGTGGATGCTCAAATTGCCCAGCTAGAGTCCAGTCTAGCTACGTATCGTGTACAATATGCGGGTTCTGGGGCTCAGCAGGCCCACGCAACGGGACTGGATAGTCAACTGGAATCGCTCAAGTCTCAGCACTTAGTCAAAGTCGGTCAGGAATTAACTCTTTTGGATCAGAAAATTTTAGAAGCAGAGTCGGGTAAGAAAGTCCAGGGAGGTCTCCTCGATAAGGGAAAGATTACAGCAAGTGAGGATGGGGTGCTTCACCTCAATCCTGAGACTAGTGAATCTACGATGGTCGCAGAAGGAACCCTGCTAGCCCAACTCTATCCATCCTTGGAAAAAGAAGGAAAAACCAAACTCACAGCCTATCTCAGTTCAAAAGATGTTGCTAGAGTCAAGATTGGGGACTCTGTCCGTTATACTACGACTAATGATGCGAAGAATCAAATTTTCCTGGATTCCACGATTACAAGTATTGATGCGACAGCTACAAAAACTGAACAAGGAAATTTCTTTAAAATTGAGGCGGAGACTAATTTAACTTCGGAGCAGGCTGCAACACTTCGTTATGGTTTAGAAGGCCGCCTGCAGATGATCACAGGGAAGAAAAGCTATCTCCGTTATTTTTGGGATCAATTTCTAAATAAAGGGTAATATTCGTGTTTTTCAGAGGATAAATGGTTTTAAAACTGTAAGAAGAGTTCATCTTGCAGTTTTTCTTTACGCTTAAAACAGAAAAACGTTATTTATTCGTAAAAACCTTGAATTTTTCATGCTTTTGTGGTAGAATGTGCTCAAGTAAAACGAAAGGCGAACTTTAAAATGTCAAAACAACTGATCTATTCGGGAAAAGCCAAGGATATCTATACAACTGAGGATGAAAATCTCATTATTTCAACTTACAAGGACCAGGCAACTGCCTTCAACGGTGTCAAGAAGGAGCAGATTGCGGGCAAGGGAGTCTTGAATAATCGGATTTCATCTTTTATTTTTGAGAAATTAAATGCGGCTGGTGTAGCGACTCATTTTGTGGAGAAGCTTTCGGATACGGAACAGCTCAATAAAAAGGTTGAGATTATTCCTTTGGAAGTTGTGCTCCGTAACTACACGGCTGGTTCCTTTTCAAAACGTTTTGGCGTAGAAGAAGGTATTGCATTTGAGACTCCAATTGTCGAATTTTACTATAAAAATGATGATTTGGATGATCCCTTTATCAATGACGAGCATGTGAAATTCCTTAAAATTGCGGATGACCAGCAGATTGCTTACTTGAAGGAAGAAACCCGTCGTATCAATGAGCTCTTGAAGGATTGGTTTGCTGAGATTGGCCTCAAGTTGATTGATTTTAAGCTAGAGTTCGGTTTTGATAAGGATGGCAAGATTATCTTGGCAGACGAGTTTTCACCAGATAACTGCCGTTTGTGGGATGCAGATGGCAACCACATGGACAAGGATGTTTTCCGCCGTGGCTTGGGTGAATTGACGGACGTTTACGAGATTGTCTGGGAAAAGTTGCAAGGTTTAAAATAACACCTTCAAGGTCGTTTGGGAACATTGCAAGAGCTGAAATAAAGGAATAAGAATTGATGGATAAACGTATTTTTGTTGAGAAAAAGGCTGATTTTCAGGTCAAGTCAGAGAGTTTGGTAAGGGAGCTCCAGCACAACTTGGGACTGTCAACTTTGAAAAGTATTCGCATTGTGCAAGTTTATGATGTCTTTGACTTGGCAGAGGACTTGTTTGCACCTGCAGAAAAGCACATCTTCTCTGAGCAGGTGACGGATCATGTCTTGGACGAAGCGGCCGTGCAAGCGGATCTTGCCAACTATGCTTTCTTTGCCATTGAAAGTTTGCCAGGGCAGTTTGACCAGCGTGCAGCTTCGGCACAGGAAGCCTTGCTTTTGCTGGGAAGTTCGAGTGACGTGACAGTCAACACAGCTCAACTTTACTTGATTAATAAAGATATTGATGCGACTGAGTTGGAAGCGGTCAAAAACTATCTGCTCAATCCAGTTGATTCTCGTTTCAAGGACATCACGACAGGGATTGCCAAGCAGGAATTTTCAGAGTCGGACAAGACCATTCCTAAATTGACTTTCTTTGAAAGTTATACGGCAGAAGACTTTGCTCGCTACAAGGCCGAGCAAGGGATGGCAATGGAAGTGGATGATTTGCTCTTTATCCAAGACTATTTCAAGTCAATCGGGCGCGTGCCGACAGAAACAGAGCTCAAGGTTTTGGACACTTATTGGTCTGACCACTGCCGTCATACAACATTCGAGACTGAGTTGAAAAACATTGACTTCTCAGCTTCTAAATTCCAAAAGCAATTGCAAGCGACTTATGACAAGTATATTGCCATGCGTGAGGAACTAGGTCGGTCTGAAAAGCCACAAACCTTGATGGATATGGCGACTATTTTTGGTCGTTATGAGCGTGCTAATGGTCGTTTGGACGATATGGAAGTGTCTGACGAAATCAATGCCTGCTCGGTTGAAATCGAAGTGGACGTTGATGGTGTCAAGGAACCTTGGCTCCTCATGTTTAAAAACGAAACCCACAACCACCCAACGGAAATTGAACCATTTGGTGGAGCGGCTACTTGTATCGGTGGCGCCATTCGTGACCCATTGTCAGGCCGTTCTTATGTTTACCAAGCTATGCGTATCTCAGGTGCTGGTGATATTACAGCTCCGATTTCGGAAACTCGCGCTGGTAAATTGCCACAACAAGTCATTTCGAAGACAGCGGCTCATGGTTATTCTTCGTATGGTAACCAAATTGGTCTGGCGACGACTTACGTTCGTGAATACTTCCACCCAGGCTTTGTAGCCAAACGCATGGAGCTTGGTGCAGTTGTCGGTGCTGCTCCTAAGGGAAATGTAGTCCGTGAAAAACCGGAAGCAGGTGACGTGATTATATTGCTCGGTGGTAAGACTGGACGTGATGGTGTCGGTGGTGCGACAGGGTCTTCTAAGGTTCAAACAGTTGAGTCTGTAGAGACTGCTGGTGCTGAGGTTCAAAAAGGGAATGCCATCGAAGAGCGCAAGATTCAACGTCTTTTCCGTAATGGAGATGTCACTCGTCTCATCAAGAAGTCCAATGACTTTGGAGCAGGTGGTGTCTGTGTGGCTATCGGTGAATTGGCAGATGGTCTTGAAATCGACCTCAACAAGGTTCCTCTTAAATACCAAGGCTTGAATGGTACAGAAATTGCCATCTCTGAATCACAAGAACGGATGGCGGTCGTGGTTCGTCCTGAAGATGTGGATGACTTCGTTGCGGAATGTAATAAAGAAAATATTGACGCGGTTGTTGTGGCAACAGTGACTGAAAAACCAAATCTTGTCATGCACTGGAATGGTGAAACGATTGTCGACTTGGAACGCCGTTTCCTTGATACAAACGGTGTGCGCGTAGTCGTTGATGCCAAGGTTGTGGACAAGGATGTCAAACTCCCAGAAGAACGCACAACAAGTACTAACACACTTGAAGCAGATACCCTTGCGGTTCTGTCTGATTTGAACCATGCAAGTCAAAAAGGCTTGCAGACCATCTTTGACTGCTCGGTCGGTCGTTCAACGGTCAATCACCCACTTGGTGGTCGCTACCAACTCACACCAACTGAGGCATCTGTCCAGAAATTGCCAGTTCAGCACGGGGTGACCAATACTGCGTCTGTCATGGCGCAAGGTTTCAACCCTTATGTGGCAGAATGGTCTCCATACCACGGTGCTGCCTATGCGATTATCGAAGCAACCGCTCGTTTGGTTGCTGCTGGTGCAAACTGGTCTAAGGCTCGCTTCTCTTACCAAGAGTATTTTGAGCGGATGGACAAACAAGCAGAGCGTTTTGGTCAGCCAGTAGCGGCTCTTCTAGGATCTATCGAAGCACAAATCCAGCTTGGCTTGCCATCTATCGGTGGTAAGGACTCCATGTCTGGTACCTTTGAAGAATTGACTGTACCGCCAACCTTGGTCGCTTTTGGAGTTACGACAGCGGATAGCCGTAAGGTCCTTTCTCCAGAATTTAAAGCTGCTGGTGAAAACATCTACTACATCCCAGGTCAAGCCCTCTCTGCAGAGATTGATTTTGACTTGATTAAGTCTAACTTTGCTCAATTTGAAGCCATCCAAGCTGGACACAAAGTAACATCTGCATCAGCTGTTAAATACGGAGGTGTCCTTGAAAGCTTGGCACTTGCTACCTTTGGAAATCATATCGGTGCAGAGGTGACCTTGCCTGAACTTGAAACAGCCTTGACAGCTCAATTAGGCGGATTTGTCTTCACATCTCCTGAAGAAATCGCTGGAGTAGAGAAGATTGGACAAACGAAAGCAGACTTTACACTCCTTGTCAACAGTGTGAAGCTAGATGGACAGAAACTTGACAGTGCCTTTCAAGGAAAATTGGAAGAAGTTTACCCTACTGAATTTGCTCAAGCTAAAGAACTGGCAGAAGTGCCAGCTGTCGCTTCTGACGCAGTCATCAAAGCCAAGGAAACCATTGAAAAACCAGTGGTTTACATCCCAGTCTTCCCAGGAACAAACTCAGAATATGATTCAGCAAAAGCTTTTGAAAAAGAAGGTGCAGAAGTCAACTTGGTGCCATTCGTGACCTTGAATGGAGAAGCCATTGTCAAGTCAGTTGAAACCATGGTTGACAATATCGGCAAGGCAAACATTCTCTTCTTTGCAGGTGGATTCTCAGCTGCGGATGAACCGGATGGATCAGCTAAGTTTATTGTCAATATCTTGCTCAATGAAAAAGTGCGTGCAGCCATTGATGGCTTTATCGCTCGTGGTGGCTTGATTATCGGTATCTGTAATGGGTTCCAGGCCTTGGTCAAATCAGGTCTTCTTCCATACGGAAACTTCGAGGATGCAAGCAGCACTAGTCCAACCCTCTTCTACAATGATGCCAACCAGCACGTAGCTAAGATGGTGGAAACGCGAATTGCCAATACCAACTCACCATGGTTGGCTGGAGTACAAGTGGGCGATATCCATGCCATCCCAGTATCGCACGGTGAAGGAAAGTTTGTCGTGACAGCTGAGGAATTCGCAGAGCTTCGTGACAATGGTCAAATCTTTACCCAATATGTTGATTTCGAGGGTAAACCAAGCATGGACTCTAAGTACAATCCAAATGGTTCTGTAAATGCCATCGAAGGAATTACTAGCAAGAATGGTCAAATCATCGGTAAGATGGGACACTCAGAACGTTATGAAGACGGTCTCTTCCAAAACATCCCAGGGAATAAAAACCAGCACCTGTTTGCGTCGGCTGTACGTTATTTCACAGGGAAATAAAAGGTATATAAAATGACATACGAAGTAAAATCTCTTAATGAAGAATGTGGTGTTTTCGGTATCTGGGGACATCCAGACGCTGCTAAATTGACCTATTTTGGTCTCCACAGTCTTCAGCACCGTGGTCAGGAGGGGGCAGGAATCCTCTCCAATGACCAGGGGCAATTGAAGCGTCATCGTGATATGGGGCTTTTATCAGAAGTGTTCAGAAATCCAGCTAATTTGGATAAACTAACTGGAGCGAGCGCGATTGGGCATGTTCGTTATGCGACTGCTGGCGAAGCTTCTGTAGATAATATCCAGCCCTTTCTCTTCCGCTTTCACGATATGCAGTTTGGACTTGCTCACAACGGAAACTTGACCAATGCCGAATCGCTCAAGAAAGAACTAGAGCAAAGAGGAGCTATTTTCAGTTCAACTTCGGACTCGGAAATCTTGGCCCACCTCATTCGTCGAAGTCACAATCCGAACTTGATGGGCAAAATCAAGGAGGCGCTCAGCCTTGTCAAAGGTGGCTTTGCGTATATCCTGCTGTTTGAGGATAAGTTGATTGCTGCGCTTGATCCTAATGGCTTCCGTCCGCTTTCTATCGGGAAAATGGCAAACGGAGCGGTGGTTGTTTCCTCTGAAACTTGTGCTTTTGAAGTCATCGGTGCCGAGTGGATTCGTGATGTAAAACCAGGAGAGATTGTAATCGTGGATGACAATGGTATCCAGTACGATAGTTATACGAATGATACCCAGTTGGCGATTTGTTCTATGGAGTATATCTATTTTGCTCGCCCTGACTCTAACATCCATGGGGTCAATGTCCATACAGCTCGCAAACGCATGGGGGCTCAATTGGCGCGTGAATTTAAGCACGAAGCTGATATCGTAGTCGGTGTGCCAAATTCCTCGCTCAGCGCAGCCATGGGATTTGCAGAAGAATCCGGTCTGCCAAATGAAATGGGGCTGATCAAGAATCAATACACGCAACGCACCTTTATCCAACCGACTCAAGAATTGCGGGAGCAAGGGGTGCGGATGAAACTGTCTGCTGTTTCGGGTGTCGTTAAAGGCAAACGTGTGGTGATGATTGATGATTCCATTGTTCGTGGGACAACCTCTCGCCGTATCGTTCAGCTTTTGAAAGAAGCAGGTGCGACAGAAGTTCACGTTGCTATTGGCAGCCCTGCGCTAGCTTATCCATGCTTCTACGGGATTGATATCCAGACGCGTCAGGAGCTGATTGCGGCCAATCATACGGTAGAAGAAACCTGCCAAATCATTGGTGCGGATAGCCTGACCTATCTTTCGATTGATGGCTTGATTGATTCTATCGGCATCGAAACAGAGGCGCCGAACGGTGGTCTCTGTGTCGCTTATTTTGATGGAGACTACCCAACTCCTCTCTACGACTATGAGGAAGAATATCGTAGAAGCTTGGGGGATAAGACCAGTTTTTACAAATAGACGGATAAAGACTCTCCATGAAAGGAAAGGAAGAGAAGATGACAAATAAAAATGCTTATGCTCCACGTCTCGCTACTGACTAAAAGCTAAAGCATTTGTCAGTAGACGCTTTGCCTTATGGGGTCAAAGCTAGAGCCCTGACCAATATTTTTAGATAAAATAATTGTTTATCTAAAAATACGTCGCAATCTTCTCAAAGAAAAGGAAAAATAAAATGGCAAATAAAAATGCGTACGCCCAGTCGGGTGTGGATGTTGAAGCGGGTTATGAAGTTGTTGAGCGAATCAAAAAGCATGTGGCTCGCACGGAGCGTGCGGGTGTCATGGGAGCTCTTGGTGGCTTTGGTGGCATGTTTGACCTCTCAAAAACAGGTGTCAAAGAACCGGTCTTGATTTCAGGGACAGACGGTGTCGGAACCAAGCTCATGTTGGCTATCAAGTATGATAAGCATGATACGATTGGGCAGGACTGTGTGGCCATGTGTGTTAATGACATCATCGCTGCAGGTGCGGAGCCCCTCTATTTCCTTGACTATGTGGCTACTGGTAAGAATGAACCAGCTAAGCTAGAACAAGTCGTTGCTGGTGTAGCAGAAGGTTGTGTGCAGGCAGGCGCTGCTCTCATTGGTGGGGAAACAGCTGAAATGCCTGGTATGTATGGCGAAGATGACTACGACTTGGCTGGATTTGCGGTCGGCGTGGCTGAAAAATCTCAAATCATTGATGGTTCAAAGGTAGCAGAAGGGGATGTTCTTCTCGGACTTGCTTCAAGTGGGATTCACTCAAATGGTTACTCACTCGTTCGTCGTGTTTTTGCGGACTACACAGGTGAGGAAGTCTTGCCAGAATTGGAAGGTAAGAAACTCAAGGAAGTCCTTCTTGAGCCAACTCGTATCTATGTCAAGGCTGTCTTGCCACTCATCAAGGAAGAGTTGGTAAACGGGATTGCCCACATCACAGGTGGTGGCTTTATCGAGAATGTCCCTCGTATGTTTGCAGCTGACTTGGCTGCGGAAATTGAGGAAAGCAAAGTCCCAGTCTTACCAATCTTTAAAGCCCTTGAAAAATACGGTGAAATCAAGCACGAAGAAATGTTTGAAATCTTCAATATGGGTGTGGGACTCATGTTGGCAGTTAGCCCTGAAAATGTAGGTCGTATTAAGGAATTACTGGATGAACCAGTCTATGAAATTGGTCGCATCGTCAAGAAAGAAAACGAAAGTGTCATCATCAAATGAAAAAAATAGCGGTTTTTGCCTCTGGTAATGGCTCAAATTTTCAGGTGATTGCCGAAGAATTTCCGGTGGAGTTTGTTTTTTCAGACCATCGTGACGCCTATGTGCTCGAACGTGCAGACAAGCTCGGCGTCCTGTCCTATGCTTTTGAACTCAAGGAGTTTGAGAACAAGGCGGACTACGAAGCAGCTCTTGTCGAGCTCTTGGAAGAACACCAGATTGACTTGGTTTGTCTAGCAGGCTACATGAAAATCGTTGGGCCAACCTTATTGGCGGCTTATGAAGGTCGAATCATCAATATCCATCCAGCCTACTTGCCAGAATTTCCAGGAGCTCATGGGATTGAGGACGCTTGGAATGCTGGTGTTGCTGAGAGTGGCGTCACCATTCACTGGGTGGACTCCGGTGTGGACACAGGCAAGGTCATCAAACAAGTCCGTGTGCCACGTCTAGCTGATGATACTATCGAAAGCTTCGCAGCTCGCATTCATGAAGCAGAGTACAAGTTGTATCCAGAAGTTATTAGAGAATTGTTGGACAAGTAAATGAAAGGAAAAAACATGACTAAACGCGCCTTAATCAGCGTCTCAGACAAAGCGGGCATTGTTGAATTTGCCCAAGAACTAAAAAAACTTGGTTGGGACATTATCTCGACAGGTGGGACAAAAGTTACCCTTGATAATGCTGGGGTGGATACCATTGCCATCGATGACGTGACGGGCTTCCCAGAAATGATGGATGGCCGTGTCAAGACCCTTCATCCAAATATCCACGGTGGTCTCCTCGCTCGTCGTGACTTGGATAGCCACCTTCAAGCGGCCAAGGACAATAATATCGAATTGATTGACCTTGTGGTGGTAAACCTTTACCCTTTCAAGGAAACGATTCTCAAACCAGATGTGACCTACGCTGACGCAGTTGAAAACATCGATATTGGTGGGCCATCTATGCTTCGTTCAGCGGCTAAAAACCACGCTAGTGTGACAGTTGTAGTAGACCCTGCTGATTATGCTGTTGTTCTTGACGAATTGTCAGCAAATGGTGAAACGACTTATGAAACTCGTCAACGTTTGGCAGCCAAGGTTTTCCGTCACACAGCGGCTTATGACGCCTTGATTGCAGAGTATTTCACAGCTCAAGTCGGAGAAAGCAAACCTGAAAAGCTCACTTTGACCTATGACCTCAAGCAACCCATGCGTTACGGTGAAAACCCTCAACAAGATGCAGACTTCTACCAAAAAGCTCTTCCTACGGAATACTCCATTGCATCCGCTAAACAGCTAAACGGGAAAGAATTGTCATTTAACAATATCCGTGACGCTGATGCTGCTATTCGTATTATTCGTGATTTCAAAGACCGTCCAACCGTTGTGGCTCTCAAACACATGAACCCATGTGGAATCGGTCAAGCTGACGACATCGAGACTGCTTGGGATTATGCTTATGAGTCTGACCCAGTGTCTATCTTTGGTGGAATTGTCGTCCTTAACCGTGAGGTGGATGCTGCGACAGCTGGGAAGATGCACGGAGTTTTCCTTGAAATCATCATCGCACCAAGCTATACAGATGAAGCGCTAGCCATTTTGACCAACAAAAAGAAAAACTTGCGTATTCTTGCTTTACCATTTGACGCTCAAGAGGCTAGTGAGGTAGAGGCAGAATACACAGGCGTGGTCGGTGGACTTCTTGTGCAAAACCAAGACGTGGTCAAGGAAAGCCCAGCTGACTGGCAAGTAGTGACCAAGCGCCAGCCAACCGAGACAGAAGCGACTGCTCTTGAGTTCGCTTGGAAAGCCATCAAGTATGTGAAATCAAACGGAATCATCGTGACCAATGACCACATGACACTTGGCGTTGGCCCAGGTCAAACCAACCGTGTGGCTTCAGTCCGTATCGCTATTGACCAAGCTAAAGACCGCCTTGATGGCGCTGTGCTTGCTTCGGATGCCTTCTTCCCATTTGCGGATAACGTGGAAGAAATCGCTAAAGCAGGAATCAAGGCCATCATCCAGCCGGGTGGATCAGTACGTGACCAAGAATCCATCGAAGCAGCGGATAAATATGGCTTGACCATGGTCTTCACAGGAGTGAGACATTTTAGACATTGAGAAAACGAGCATCTCCAATTACGGAAATGCTCGTTTTTTGATATTTAGAAGTGATTTTTTACCTAGCCTTTTCAAATGGACTCCTAAAACTCAATCTACTACAGGTTTACAAAGAGACAGAAAATACATAGAGTTTTTAATATGTCAGAAGTTTGATAACCATAACCACTCATATATCGTGTAGTTTATTTGTTTCTTGCCTTGCAGAGCGAGATGAACTGAAAGTCACATAATAAAAAATAGTTAACTTCTTAAGTTAAAATAAAAGCTAACTATTTTCTAAATTATATGAGGGGGGAGAGGCTAATCATTTAGTAATGTTGAATTATATTCTGCTATGAATAATAGAAAAGTATTTATGACCCATAGTTTATTATCTTTAAACATTTCATTTTGTAAGGTTAACAATTTTAGATAGTCAAATTCATTAGTTTGTTGTAAATTATGATATTCTTGTTGAGATACAACATGTGTTGAACAAGGATAAGTTATAATTCGCTCGTATTTTAATATTTGTAATTTTACAATCCTCTTAAGTAATCTTTTTATGTAGATATTATAAGAAATCTCATCATCGAAGTAGGTTTTAAAATTTTTATCTAGATAACAGTTTAAATTTTTCTTTTTCTTGTCATCTATATTTAATTCATTGCATATTTCTTTTAGAGACTCAGAACTACAGCAGTTTAATATTTTAGAAACTGGATCATGTCGCAATATTGCAGAGATATCCGCAATACTTTCTAGTCGTTTCGGAATGATGAAAGGAACTTGGAATACTTTGTAAAGTTCATTATTTTTAACACTTGCTTTATATTCCTTACCCGTCACAATTTTATTTAAATATTTATTTAAAAATTGTAAGTCATTATTGATTTCTAAATCAAAATAAGATTCAACCATTGGGTAATTTATATAGAGTTGGCCATTATTGGTTACATCGCTGAAATATTTTTGTAATCGCTGTATCTTGTATATAGAAAAGTTGGGATCTTGTGCTTCGTAATCAAAAATTAAAAAAATATTTTTATAATTTCTTTTTCTACCGATAGATTCAAATCTTTGAGAATCATATTTATTTAAAACAAAAGGTAAATCCACATCATTGGAGGGATCATCCCATGCCTCTCCATATTCTTCTTGAATTTTCTTGTATAATTGGTAAATATTTGTGCCAAAAATATGTATATTTTCTTCAGTAATACTAAGTTCAGGGAAAACTTCGATAATAAGTTTAAAAAGTTCATTTTTTTCATGATGGCCTTCGACTATGAAAAGGGTTTGACCTCGTGTTCCATTATTCATATTCAGCAAACTCTCCGCTAATGTACATCTTTTCTAAATTATGCCCTTCTCGTAATTCTCGCTTAGTTGCTTTGTTTAAAGGTGTTATAAATCCTTTTTGAGATAAAATGAACAAGCAGTCGGGTCTAAATAACTCATTAGACATAATATTTGTATCGTGGGTAGTCAAAATGATTTGGGTGTCTGGAAATATTTTTTTAAAATGACGTATCAAACTTTCAGAAAGTTCGTAGTGATAAAAAGCGTCAAATTCATCGAAAAATAAAAATTTAGGAGAATTGTTGATTCTGAGGTACTCAAAACGATATAGGATTCTAAAATATAATTTGGCTAAAGCCAAAGTTCCACTAGATGCTTCATTGAAGAATGGAACACTTTTATTTTTATAAATAAAACAAAGGATATCCTTTCCATCTATTTGTTCTATTGCATCTAAGCGACAACATATTCCCATATCATTTAGAAATAATTCTAATCCTTTTGCCACTTTTTTATGATCTAGTGTATTTCGAAACCAAAAATTTAACAAATATTTAGGAGATTCGTGGTTGACGTATAACATATTTCGAATAAATGTTCGGATAGATGTAAGAATAGAAGTATCTAACTTAGAGGTATTAGTTATTAGCCATGCTAAAAAAGAAGTGTTTTCTCCTTCTAAATTTTGTTCATCACTTGAAATCTGCTCTAAATAATTAGTTATTAATATGTTAAAATCGTTATTTATAATACCTAATTTATTAGCTACGTCCTTTATAGTAGTAGATGATATTGGGTCAGTAGATAAATCCACTTTCCAGATTAATTCGCTATTTATAGATAGTGCTTCAGTCTGTATAACCTGATACTCATCCTTTGTATAAATATATTCAATTTCATCATTATTAAGTAAAAATGTATAGTGAAAAGTAGCAATATTACTATTCGAGTTATTATTTAAAAAAGATGTAAAATTTTGATCATCATTTAAGGGTCTACTAGAAAGATTTTTAGTAATATCCATTAATGCTAAACCTAAATTAGATTTTCCTGTAGCATTTCTACCGTAGATTAGCACTTTACTCAAAATATTATTTGATAAGCAGTCCTCATTAAATTTATAACCCCCAACTTGTGAAAAATCAATTGAGATTTCATTTTCAAAGTTTTTGTAATTCTTTACAGAAAAGTATTTTAGCATTTGTCAGTCCTCCTGTTACAATTATTATACCATAAAAAATACTTTCCGTAAAAAAATTACGGCACTTGAATTCGCTTGGAAGGCTATCAAGTACGTCAAATCAAACGGTATCATCGTAACCAACGACCATATGACACTCGGTGTTGGCCCAGGGCAAACCAACCGTGTAGCTTCAGTCCGTATTGCCATTGACCAAGCCAAAGCCCGCCTCGACGGCGCTGTGCTTGCTTCTGATGCCTTCTTCCCATTCGCGGATAACGTGGAAGAAATCGCCAAATCAGGTATTAAGGCCATCATCCAACCAGGTGGCTCAGTTCGTGACCAAGAGTCTATCGAAGCTGCTGACAAATACGGTTTGACTATGGTCTTCACAGGTGTGAGACATTTTAGACATTAAAAAGCAAAAGGGAAGAAAACAGTTTCTTTCCTTTTTTGGCTTAAAATGCTAAGTAAAACAAGATTAAAACGAACGTTTATGATATAATGTTAGTAAATAATTCGCAAAAGAGGTTGAGAGATGAAGCTGTTAGTTGTCGGTTCGGGCGGTCGTGAACATGCGATTGCTAAGAAGTTGCTTGAATCAAAAGACGTTGAAAAAGTCTTTGTAGCTCCTGGAAATGACGGAATGACTCTGGATGGTCTGGAATTGGTAAATATCTCTATTTCCGAACATTCTAAGTTGATTGACTTCGCAAAGGCCAACGATGTTGCTTGGACCTTCATTGGACCAGATGATGCCCTTGCAGCTGGGATTGTGGATGATTTTAACCAAGCTGGGCTTAAGGCCTTTGGCCCGACTAGAGCTGCAGCGGAGCTGGAGTGGTCCAAGGATTTTGCTAAGGAAATCATGGTCAAATATGACGTTCCGACAGCAGCTTATGGCACATTTTCAGATTTCGAGGCAGCTAAGGCTTACATCGAAGAAAAAGGAGCTCCAATCGTCGTCAAGGCAGACGGTTTAGCCCTTGGGAAAGGTGTCGTCGTTGCCGAGACGGTTGAGCAAGCTGTCGAAGCTACTCACGAGATGCTCTTGGACAATAAATTCGGGGATAGCGGTGCGCGTGTGGTCATTGAGGAATTCCTTGACGGGGAAGAGTTTTCTCTCTTTGCCTTTGTTAATGGAGACAAGTTCTACATCATGCCAACGGCTCAGGACCACAAACGTGCTTACGATGGCGACAAGGGTCCTAACACGGGTGGTATGGGAGCTTATGCGCCGGTTCCTCACTTGCCACAGAGCGTGGTTGATACGGCGGTTGACACCATTGTCAAGCCAGTCCTTGAAGGGATGATCAAAGAAGGTCGTCCTTATCTTGGTGTACTTTACGCAGGGCTTATCCTGACAGCTGATGGACCGAAAGTCATTGAGTTTAACGCTCGTTTTGGAGATCCTGAAACGCAAATCATCTTGCCTCGTTTAACATCTGACTTTGCGCAAAATATCAGGGATATTCTCGATGGCAAGGAGCCAAACATCACGTGGACGGACAAGGGTGTGACTCTGGGTGTGGTTGTCGCATCCAAGGGCTACCCGCTAGACTATGAAAAAGGTGTCAAGTTGCCAGCCAAGACCGAAGGCGACATCATCACCTACTATGCCGGGGCTAAGTTTGCGGAAAATAGCAGAGCATTGCTATCAAATGGCGGACGTGTCTATATGCTTGTCACCACAGCAGATACCGTCAAAGAAGCCCAAAACACCATCTACCAAGAACTCGACAAACAAAACACAGAAGGCCTCTTCTACCGAACAGATATCGGAAGCAAGGCCATAAAAGATTAACAGATACAAAAATTGTCATGGCGAGCGAAAGCGAGCCACTATAGGATAATCGTCGCAGTAGTGGAACTCCTAGTAGCAAAGCTACTAGGAGCGGAAAACTGGAGACCTAGGCTCCAGTTTTAGTAATGGAACGCCTTAGGCGGTCGCTTACGTCCGCACTACATTAGACGATTATTAAAAAGAAAAATAAAAATTCACAAAATACGTTAATGGTCGTTTGATTGCGAGCATTAGCGAGCTGATATAGAGCAATCACCGCTGTTGTGAAAGAACGATTGGATTATAAGCCAATCGTTCAGGGAAATCGAAAGACCTTGGGCTTCCGATTTAGGCATGAGACACCTTTGGTGGCTGCTACCGTCCCTCACAACCTAAGGTGATTGTTGAAAGAAAGAAAAAGGAGAAGAAATGAAGCCAGTAATTTCCATCATCATGGGCTCAAAATCTGACTGGGCAACCATGCAAAAAGCCGCCGAAATCCTAGACCGCTTCGGTGTAGCCTACGAAAAGAAAGTCGTCTCTGCCCATCGCACGCCTGACCTCATGTTTCAGCATGCAGAAGAAGCCCGCAGTCGCGGCATCAAGGTCATTATCGCAGGTGCTGGTGGCGCAGCTCATTTGCCAGGTATGGTCGCAGCCAAAACAACCCTTCCTGTCATCGGGGTGCCTGTCAAATCGCGCGCCCTTAGTGGCGTGGACTCGCTCTACTCTATCGTGCAGATGCCGGGTGGCGTGCCTGTTGCGACTATGGCTATCGGTGAAGCAGGAGCGACAAATGCGGCCCTCTTTGCCCTCCGTCTCCTGTCAGTAGAGGACCAGGCCATTGCGACAGCATTGGCTGATTTCGCAGAAGAGCAAGGAAAAATCGCAGAGGAGTCTACAAATGAGCTCATCTAAAACAATCGGAATCATCGGTGGCGGTCAGCTTGGTCAGATGATGGCCATTTCTGCTATCTACATGGGGCACAAGGTTATCGCGTTGGATCCTGCTGCGGATTGCCCAGCCTCTCGTGTGGCGGAAATCATTGTGGCGCCTTATAACGATGTGGATGCCCTTCGTCAGCTGGCTGAGCGTTGCGATGTCCTCACCTATGAGTTTGAAAATGTCGATGCTGACGGTCTGGATGCTGTCATCAAGGATGGACAGCTACCTCAAGGAACAGACCTGCTCCGCATTTCGCAAAATCGGATTTTTGAAAAGGACTTTCTCTCGAACAAGGCTCAAGTGACGGTTGCACCCTACAAGGTTGTGACTTCAAGTCAAGATTTGGCAGATATTGACCTTTCTAAAAACTATGTCCTCAAGACTGCGACTGGTGGATACGATGGGCATGGACAAAAAGTCATTCGTTCAGAAGCAGACTTGGAAGAAGCCTATGAACTAGCAGATTCAGCTGACTGTGTCTTGGAAGAATTTGTCAATTTTGACCTTGAGATTTCTGTCATCGTATCAGGAAATGGCAAGGACGTGACGGTTTTCCCAGTTCAGGAAAATATCCATCGCAACAATATCCTGTCCAAGACCATCGTGCCTGCTCGCATTTCAGAAAGTCTAGCAGCCAAGGCCAAAGCTATGGCGGTTCGAATCGCAGAACAACTCAACTTGTCTGGAACTCTTTGCGTGGAAATGTTTGCGACGGCAGATGACATCATTGTCAATGAAATCGCCCCACGCCCACATAACTCAGGACACTACTCAATCGAAGCCTGCGACTTCTCTCAGTTTGACACCCACATTTTAGGTGTTCTCGGAGCACCAATGCCAGCTATCCAATTGCATGCCCCAGCCGTTATGCTCAACGTTCTCGGCCAGCATGTCGAGGCCGCTGAAACATATGTCACAGAAAATCCAAGCGCCCACCTCCACATGTATGGTAAAATAGAAGCGAAGCACAACCGCAAGATGGGACATGTGACTTTGTTTAGTGATGCGCCGGATAGTGTGGAAGAGTTTGGGGAAGGGATTGATTTTTAAGGAAATATGAAAAAATATTTTAAAAATAACACAAAACAATTGATATGTTTATTGTTACTAGTGATGGCATCTGGTCCCTTTTTCTCAGTTGTTATCGGAACTTTTTCCAATTATTTGAATTCCAAATTAGGTGATTGGTTGAGTTTTTATGGAAGTGTCGCTGGAATTGTAATCTCATTGATTGTTGTTCATCTACAATTATCGCTCGAAGAAGAAAAGGAATTACGTAAGTATCGACCAGAGTTGATTTTAAGCAATGATTATCAGCTTATCAAGCCAAACTGTAGAGTATATTTTGATGATAAATATTGGTTTCATCTAAGAAAATCAGAAAATAACAAACAGTATGTAGCAGCTAATAGTTTTGAAGAATCTTATTCTAATAAGGATAAAAGAGATAAAATTTTATCTCTTGAAATTGTTAACAATCAACCTATATTTAATATTCGCATCTTATTTGGGGAAAGTTTGGACGGTGAGCTGATACCAAAATTAAATGCGGAGCAAAGATTATATGTAATCTCGAAAGCACATCAAGAAGAGATACATCAACATATCTTAGGTAACAAGCCTAATTTTAATCACGTTCCAGAGACGATCACTTTATTCTTTACAACACTTTCAGGAGAAGTGTGTAAGTATATTTATAAAGTTGATGGCAAAGGATATTGTAGTATCAATCGAAAGTATTTTGGGGTAGACTATCCTGAAGTTGCTAAAAATATTCATATTTGTGACTATATTGTCAGTAAATAGAAAGTATTGAATAAATTTAGTTTTTATGGATTAACGTATTTTTTATTTTCGTCGAAAGGGATAGGATTGCAGTAATTTATGATTTACCGCTGTATACAGATTTGAATACATTAGATCGCTATCCATCTGTGTGGATTGAAAAATAAGGGTTTGAATAAATGGTGAAATTAAAAAAATTACAAAAAGAATTTTTAAATCTTGGTTATACTGTTAGTGATGAAGATCCAAAAGAAGGTGGCGAAGGTACTGTATACAAAGCAGAAAAAGGACAAAATCTTTATGCTATCAAAGTTATTAAAGATTTAAGAACGGATAGAATTAAAAGATATAAACAGGAAATTGAAAGTGTTCAAAAATTAAATCATCACAATATTATAAAACCTATTTATGGAGAATTATTGATTGATGGTGGAGAAGTTCAGTACAGTGTTATGCCATTCTATGAAAATGATTTAAAAAAGATCATTCCCCAATTATTAGATTATGAGCAGATTTTTAACATTATCATTGAACTGGGAGAAGCTTTAAAGTACATTCATAGCAAAGGTATTATACACAGGGATTTAAAGCCAGAAAACGTATTGGTTGCGGCAGATGACGGACATTTAGTTTTAACGGATTTTGGTATTGCACATTTTAAGGATTCTAATCTAACTAAGAAAAATGATTTGTTAAATAACAGAGTATATCTGGCTCCTGAACAATATATTAAAGGTAATGCTCAAAATGTGACTCAAGCAGCAGACATTTATTCATTTGGACTAATTATTAATGAGTGCTTTACTAAGAGAGTCGCTCACGGTGACAATCCTCGGTTAATAAGTGATGAGTATCCGTTTTTATTTGAACTTGACAATATAGTCAAAAAGATGTTAAGGCAAGATGCTGAAAAAAGAATAGGTATCAATTGTGCTTTAAGTTTGTTGAAAGAGGCTAGAGAAACTCTGTTTGAAGACTTAGATTACCTTAGTTGTGATTTGACGGACGGATCTCCAGAAGATTTATCTCCAGAAGAACTAGGAAGTATTTTAAGTCAAGCTAGTAAAGATGTTTATTTTGCGACTAAATTTAAGCTAGATGATGATATCACTAAACAGTATGAGTTAAATTATCATAAAAACATTAGTTTTAGTGTTTCTCCTTATTTAAAAAATTTAGCTGCTGGTTATAAAATTTTGGATGTTTGTCGAAAAAAATTTATTTATGAAACTGCATATCCAGAGGGGCCAAGACTTTCATTTCTAAACGAAAGTGAGTATAAAGGTCTTCATGATAGATTAGAGGCAGTTCTCAATATATATATGATTTCAGGTAGGATTTATGGACAAATAAAAAAATATTTTTCAGCATGTCTAGATTATCATGCTGAAGAGATTCTAACACAAATTGAAGATGAAAAATGGATGTATGATAATCTGTTTTACCACATAGAAGATGCACCAATACTTTGGTTAAGGATATTTTTATTAGAACTGGGTATTGAACAGAGTGAATTAGAAGACAATATTTTGATAAATTGGGATAGAGCGGTAGCTGGCAATGAGACAGAGTCATTTTTGTATAGAAGAGATACTGCATTCGATAAAAAACAATCTGAAAGTATTAAATTGATTTGCCAAGAGCTTGCAAACAGGTGGGATGTGTCATATGATTATCTTGATGATGAAACTATCAGATTTATATTTGCAAATGAACATCAATTTGAAAATTTTAAAGATTTTGCAAGAAACAAAATAGAATCAAATCGTAGTTTGTGGTTAGATTTTAATGATGATATTATTCAAAAGTTTAGAGTCATTGATGGTGAAATTATTGTGGATTTAAGCATCTCTTGGGATATTGATTCACTTTTGGCAAAGGTACTTGGTCTTAAGAAAATAAATTAAAATTTTCAACAGTTATTTAAACGCTCAAAATAAACTAAAAATATAGAAAGGAATAAGGGCTCCGTATCCTTTAAAACTGAATACGGGGTACGGATTTGGTCAAAAAGATAGTTTTCCTAGAAGCTGACGCTTCTTAGTCTAAACTCCTATTTTGACTGTGTCCGCTTAACGCCCTTAATATCTTAAACATGATTGAAAGATATAGCCGCCCTGAGATGGCGAACATTTGGAGTGAAGAAAATAAATACCGTGCTTGGCTTGAGGTGGAAATCTTGGCTGACGAGGCATGGGCTGAGTTGGGAGAAATCCCTAAGGAAGATGTGGCTTTGATTCGTGAAAAAGCGGACTTTGACATCGACCGTATTTTAGAGATTGAACAAGAGACTCGCCACGATGTGGTGGCCTTCACACGTGCAGTTTCTGAGACTCTTGGTGAGGAGCGCAAGTGGGTTCACTATGGTTTGACTTCTACCGACGTGGTGGATACGGCCTACGGTTACCTCTACAAGCAAGCCAACGACATCATCCGTCGTGACCTTGAAAACTTCACCAACATCATTGCTGACAAGGCTAAGGAACACAAGTTCACCATCATGATGGGGCGTACCCACGGTGTGCACGCTGAACCGACAACTTTTGGTCTTAAATTGGCGACTTGGTACAGCGAAATGAAGCGCAATATCGAGCGTTTCGAGCATGCGGCTGCTGGAGTGGAAGCAGGTAAGATTTCTGGTGCGGTTGGGAACTTTGCCAACATCCCACCATTTGTAGAGCAATACGTCTGCGACAAATTGGGTATCCGTGCTCAAGAAATCTCTACCCAGGTCCTTCCTCGTGACCTTCATGCTGAGTACTTTGCAGTTCTTGCCAGCATCGCGACTTCTATCGAGCGTATGGCGACTGAGATCCGTGGTTTGCAGAAATCTGAGCAACGTGAAGTGGAAGAGTTCTTTGCCAAGGGGCAAAAAGGTTCTTCAGCAATGCCTCACAAACGCAACCCTATCGGTTCTGAAAACATGACAGGTCTTGCGCGTGTTATCCGTGGCCATATGGTGACAGCTTATGAAAATGTGGCTCTCTGGCACGAACGCGACATTTCTCACTCATCAGCTGAGCGTATCATCACACCAGATACAACCATTTTGATCGACTACATGCTCAACCGTTTTGGAAATATCGTCAAGAACTTGACGGTATTCCCAGAAAACATGATCCGCAACATGAATTCTACGTTTGGTCTTATCTTTAGCCAGCGTGCTATGTTGACCTTGATCGAAAAAGGCATGACGCGTGAGCAAGCCTATGACTTGGTGCAACCAAAAACAGCCTACTCTTGGGATAACCAAGTAGACTTTAAACCGCTTCTCGAAGCAGATCCAGAAGTGACATCACGCCTGACTCAAGAGGAGATCGATGAAATCTTCAACCCTCTTTACTACACCAAACGAGTAGATGATATCTTTGAACGTATCGGACTCGGTGATTAATCCTAACAATAAAAAGCGAGATTTAATCTCGCTTTTTTGTATGCTTATCGAAGGGATTTAATCTTCTTTTCTTTTAGTGAGTCCGTAGGCTGTTAGCGTGGCCATGAGTCCTGCTGCGACCAAGCCTGCAGAGTCTTGACTTCCTGTTGCAGGGAGTTGTTTTTCATCTGCTTTGCTAGTAGTTGTTTCAGCTTGCTCAGCTTTCTCAACGGCAGTTCCGACTTCGACCACCTGAGCGACCGCTTCCTGCGATACCGCACTATTGACAAGGGTTCTTTCTTCCTTGCCGTCAGCAGTGGTGCTGACAGAGTAGAAAATCGTACGGCGACCATTTACACCAGCAACGACGACTTGCGTTTGTCCGAGAGGTAATTGTGGATTTTCACGTGTTACGGTAGTGAACGGAATCTCTTCCTCTTGGATGTCCAGTCTTGGTTTTGCCTCTGCGGCTGGAGCAAGACCGTGTTCATCCCCTTTGTGCGTAATAGGGGCGCCGATTTCAACCACTTGGGTCACAGGTTCTTTGGTTACTTGGCTATCTAGAACCGTTTCTGTTTGTTTCCCATTTTCAGTAAGGACAGAGATGTAATGAGTGCGTTCGCCCTCTACACCAGGTGTGATAATCTTTTTCTGACCAGCTGGGAGGTTCGGATTTTCCTTCTTGATAACTTCAAATGGAATCTTTTCTGCTCTTGTGATGAGTTCCGGTTTGGTTTCAACATTGGCAGCTAGTTCGTTTTCATCGAGGCTTCCTGAGTGGGTTGCTGCTGGTTTAAGGCCTAGGCGGGCTGCTTTGAGTTTAGCAACAAGAGCGTCTAACTCGGCTTGTTTGTTACGGTTGAGGTTGTAGTTGAGAGCTTCTTTAGCTGCATTTAGAGCATCCAAGCTTTCCTTGCTGTATCCCTCCAAGTTAGTAGGGATTTGAGCAAGTTCCTCACGGAGTGCATTGTAGTTAGCGCGGAAGTAGTCTTTGTTATGGTCTGCAAAGGCAGTCATGAGTTCAAAGATTTCTTCTTCCTTGTACTCAGCACTTGGTTTGTCTGCCCAGATAGCAAGCATGCTTCCGACGGTTGGAAGGTCTACTTCTGGATACTTGGTAGATGCAAGCTGGTTAAATGGCACTTTGCCAGAGTTTTCAATCGCCTTTGATAGTGGGTAGGCTTCGTCTGGTTTGTGATTGCCTAGGACGTAGTACCAGTCTCCGTTTGTGTTGAGGAGTTTATAGCCTTTGCTTGCTAGGTACTGAGGCGTCGCAAGGTTGTAACCCCACCATCCCTTAGACCAGTAAGAGATGATGACATCCTTGTCAAACTCAACATCATCCTTGTCCTCGTAGTAGAAACCATCGTTGAAAGCCATTGGCTGAAGGCCTCTTTCTTTGGCCATGGCAGCAAGGGTGTTAGAGTACTCAGCAAACTTGCCATAGAGTCCATACCATTTGAGGTAGTACCAGCCTTGGGCGTTGGTAGCATCATTGGCATATTCGTCTGTACCGTAGTTGAAGATCTTTGTCTTGCCTGCAAAGAAGTCCATGTACTTGCCGATGAGGGCTTTGACAAAGTTCATCGCCTCTTCGTTTTCAAGGTCCATGGTTGTTTTGGATACCTTGTCAAAGTTGGCTTGAGGATTCTTGATTCCAAGTTTTTCCATAGCAACGAGCATGGCATCCATGTGACCTGGGCTGTTGATTGCTGGGATGAGTCCGAGGCCTTTTGATTTTGCGTACTCGATCAATTCAGTGATTTCAGCTTGACTAAGAGTGGTTCCGTTTGGATCATCGTAGTAAGCTTTTGTTCCTTCTATGATAGCCTTTTTGACATCATCACTTGCATAAGTTTTTCCGTTAGCTGTGATAGTCATGTCATCAAGGAGGAAGCGAAGTCCATCATTTCCTAGGAGAAGATGCACATCAGAGTAGCCGAGTTCGCTCGCCTTGTCTACGATGCGTTTGAGTTGGTCAAGTGTGAAGTACTTACGTCCAGCATCGATAGAGATTACCTTGTTCTTGGCAAGTTTTTCAACTTCACGTTTCGCGTCTTCTTCTTTTTGAGCTTCTGGTGTGAAGGTCAAATTGCTGACAGCTTCTTGGAGTTTCGCGATTGCCTGGTCAATCGTGTCTTGTTGGGCGCGACTGAGGTTGCTATCGAGTGAGCGAATAGCTTTTTCAGCTTCTTTTACAGCTGCGACACTTTCTGCAGTATAGCGGTTAAGGTCTGTTGGCACTTCTTTCAGGGCTTGCTCAGCAGACTCATAGTCAGCTGCGAAGTATTCAGCATTGGCATTTGCGAAGCTACGCATGAGTTTGAAGAGGCGTGATGGTGAATAGCGTGCAGATGGGGTGTCCGCCCAAGCAGCTACCATACCCCCGATGAACGGGATAGTAGCCCCATCAGATTTTGGTACAGAAGTGATTGGAGTGTTCTTGATACCATTGAGTCCTTGGTCGAGGTTATACCATCCTTGGCCATCGGCATTTCGTCCGAGGACGTAGTACCAAGCATCGTTGGTATTAAGGATTTGGTGGCCTTTTTCAACTAGAAGTTTAGAAGAAGCGACGTCGTATCCGCCCCATCCACCAGTCCACATAGAAACGATGATGTCTTTGTCAAAGGTTCCAAAGCTAGTGTCGCTATTATAGTAGATACCATCGTTAAAGGCCATTGGTTTGAGGCCGTGAGATTTGACGATGCGAGCAAGGTCGTTGGCGTAGGCGATAAATTTATCATAACCCTTGTCTGGGAATCCATCTTCTGGATACCATTTATAGGCTTGAAGAACGCTCCAGCCTTTAGCGTCTGTAGCATCATTGGCGTACTCGTCTAGCCCGATGTTGAAGATGTCAGTTTTGCCAGCGAAGTAAGCAGCATACTTGTCGATCAGAGCTTTGGTAAATGCAAGAGCTTCTTTGTTATCAAGGTCAACGGTACGAGCAGATTCCTTACCAAAGTAGTTGAAGTTCGGTTTTTGGATACCTAGTTCTTTCATGGCATGCAAAATCGCATCCATGTGACCAGGGCTGTTTACAGTTGGGATGAGACCAATGCCTTTGTTTTTAGCATAGTTGATCAAGTCCGTCATCTGACTCTCTGTCAAATGGTTGCCGTTTGGATCTTTGTAGTAGGCATTGGTTCCATTTTCGAGTGCACGTTTGACATCGTCACTTGCATAGGTTTTGCCATTGGCTTTGATCGTCATGTCGTCCAACATAAAACGCATGCCATCATTTCCAACTAGTAGATGAAGATCAGTATAACCGTAGTGTTTGGCTTTGTCGATGATTTCTTTTAGTTGGTCTGGAGAGAAGTACTTGCGTCCAGCATCGATTGAGATCATTTTTCGTTTTGCCAGTTTTTCATTTACCTGAGCTGCTCGTTCCGTGCTAGGAGTGGCTACTGCAGGTGTGACAGCTTCATTTTTCTTTTCTGAAGGAGTACTTTCGGCAGGAGTTTCAGCTGGGGCAGGGCTTTCTTTCTCGGCAGTAGGAGTTGGAGCAGCATTTTCTGTCACAACTGGTGCGCTTGACTCTTCTGTTTTTGGAGCAACTGTTCGAGGAGCCTCCTTGTCTTCTTTGACCTCCTCTTTTACAGGCTCGTCAGCTTTTTCTTCCAGTTTTTCTGGAACCTTGGAGTCTACAGCTTCTTTGACTGCTTGAGGACTCTCCTGAATCGTTTGGACAGTTTCTTCAGCTGTTGGAGCTGGAGTAATCCCGTCGGCAGATACGACTTGGGCGCTAAAAGCAAATCCTATAAGTACAGAAGCTGCCCCAACCGCGTATTTACGGATGGAGAAGCGCTGTTTCTTTTCTAGTTTCATGACAAAACCTCCTTGTTATTATCATATATGATAGCGTTTACATAAAACCAATTTTATTTTATTATCTAAGGAGTAAAATGTCAAGTGGGTTTATATAAGAACTATAATAAATAGAGGAAATCATAAGATTTAGGAGAAATTTGCTAATAAGGGATAAAGCCGAGGAAAAACCAAACGAAATTTTACCTTGTTTTTAGTAAAAATGCTACTAATTAAATAAGAGCCCTTCATAGCGTTTTCACAACTTCTTTCTCGTGCTATAATGAATATAGAAAAAGCCTGAGCTAGGCTCAGGCTTTTTCTTAATGACCTCGGTTACATGAGATGAATTTGATTTTGTAGTAGTCTGCTCGCTTATAAGTTTCACTATAGGCAAGGACTTGGCCAGTGGCCTCAAGTTTTGTAGTCTTCGTTTGGAAGACAGTTGGGAATTGTGTATCGATTCCGAGTACAGAAGCAGCATGCTCTGGAGTTGGGAATGCGATTTCGTTGATTTCCTCAAAATGTTCATCACTCATGTGAATGCGGTAATCCAATTTGAAACGTGTATAGATAGAGCTATAATAGTCAAGATTTGGATAGTTGGCATTGATGTATTGCTCAGGAATATAAGATGTGTGGTAGATGTATGTCACATCGTTTGTCTGACGAATACGTTCAATCTTATAGTAGAATTGATCTCCACGTAGTCCAAGTTTATCTAAATATTCAAGTTTGTTTCCGCGCTCGATAGAAAGGACAGTAACTTTATCGTCTTTTGTTTCAAAGATTTCGACATCTGAAAACTCAACGAGTTTGTGCTTACGGGCACGTGAAACGAAAGTACCTTTACCTTGTTGGCGGACAATGTAGCCGTCTTTAGCAAGGTCATTCAAGGCACGAACAACTGTGATTGAACTCACATCGTACATCGCGATCAATTCGGCTTCTGTATAAAATTTATCTCCACTTGCAAATTGACCAGAGATGATTTTGTTTTTTAATTCATCTTTAATATATTGGTATTTAGGAATAGCCATAAATTTCACCTCGATTCTCTTTCTCCAATTTTGATTTTACCACAAATATAAAGAAAAGAGTAGTATTAAGGTCAAAAAATTAAAATAATAGACTAAAAATGTTATTTTACATGTAAAAAAATTCATTTGATGTTCTTGTGAATTATCATACATAAAAAGATCGTTTTCATGCTATTTTTAGATAATTTCGGTAAACGGTAAGTAAAAAAATAGAAAAATTTTAAATAATTTTCTAAAACCTATTGACAAATGCAAAAGATTTGATTATAGTTAATATTATAATAAATGAAAGCGCAAACTTAATTCGTCAGAGGTAATAACATGACCAGATTTAAAATTGAGGACGATTTCTATTTAGACGGAAAACCGTTCAAGATTTTGTCCGGCGCCATTCATTATTTTAGGATTCCAGCAGAGGATTGGTATCATTCTCTCTATAACTTAAAGGCGCTTGGCTTTAATACAGTCGAGACCTATGTGGCTTGGAATTTACACGAACCTGTTGAAGGGGAGTTTGATTTTGAAGGTGCCAGAAATTTGGAGAGATTTCTTCAAATTGCACAAGATCTAGGTCTCTATGCCATTGTACGCCCGTCTCCATTTATCTGTGCGGAATGGGAATTTGGTGGCTTGCCGGCTTGGCTCTTGACAAAGGACATGCGAATTCGCTCGTCCGACCCGGCCTACATCGAGGCTGTTGCTCGCTATTATGACCAATTATTGCCAAGGCTTGTGCCTCGCTTGTTGGATAATGGTGGAAACATTCTTATGATGCAAGTCGAAAATGAATATGGCTCTTATGGAGAAGATAAGTCTTATCTACGAGCAATTCGGAAATTGATGGAAGACCGAGGGATTGATTGCCCACTCTTTACTTCAGATGGCCCATGGAGGGCTACTCTGAAAGCCGGAACCTTGATCGAAGACGATCTCTTTGTGACAGGAAACTTCGGTTCTAAAGCTCCGTACAACTTTTCACAGATGCAGGAATTCTTTGATGAGCATGGCAAGAAATGGCCCCTCATGTGTATGGAATTCTGGGATGGTTGGTTCAACCGTTGGAAAGAACCCATCATCACTCGTGATCCTAAAGAATTGGCAGAAGCTGTTCGAGAGGTATTGGAGCAAGGCTCTATCAACCTTTACATGTTCCATGGTGGTACAAACTTTGGTTTCATGAATGGTTGCTCGGCTCGAGGAACTCTGGATTTGCCACAAGTCACATCTTACGACTATGATGCCCTTCTGGATGAAGAAGGAAATCCAACTGCTAAATACCTAGCAGTCAAGAAGATGATGGCAACCCACTTCCCAGAGTATCCACAGTTGGAACCACTCTATAAGGAAAGCATGGAGATAGGGTCCATTCCATTGGTCGAAAAAGTTTCCTTGTTTGAAACCCTGGATAGTCTCTCTAGTCCAACTGAAAGCCTCTATCCAAAAGCGATGGAAGAACTTGGTCAAAGCTATGGCTACCTTCTCTACCGCACTGAGGCAAGTTGGGATGCAGAAGAGGAACGTCTCCGTATCATCGATGGACGTGACCGAGCTCAACTCTTTGTAGATGGTCAATGGATTGCTACTCAATACCAGACAGAGATAGGTGAAGATATCTACTGTCAGGGCAATCGAGAAGGCTTTTCAGAAATTGACATCTTGATCGAAAATATGGGGCGTGTCAACTACGGTCATAAGTTCTTGGCAGATACGCAACGTAAAGGAATTCGTACAGGTGTCTGCAAGGATCTACATTTCTTACTGAATTGGAAACAATATCCACTGCCACTGGATAATCCTGAGAAAATTGATTTTTCAAAAGGATGGACAGAAGGACAGCCAGCCTTTTACGCTTTCGACTTTACGGTCGAAGAGCCGAAGGATACCTACTTAGACTTGTCTGAGTTTGGTAAGGGAGTTGCCTTTGTCAACGGGCGTCACTTAGGACGTTTCTGGAACGTCGGCCCGACCCTCTCACTTTATATCCCTCATAGCTATCTCAAGGAAGGTGCTAACCGCATCATCATCTTTGAAACTGAGGGCGAATATAAAGAAGAGATTCATTTAACTCGTAAACCTACACTAAAACACATAAAGGGGGAAAACTTATGACAATTGTAGGATGCCGTATCGATGGACGTTTGATCCACGGTCAAGTAGCCAATCTTTGGGCTGGAAAACTAAATGTTTCACGCATTATGGTTGTAGACGACGAAGTTGTTAACAACGATATTGAAAAGAGTGGTTTGAAACTTGCGACACCACCAGGTGTGAAACTCAGTATCTTGCCAGTTGAGAAAGCAGCAGCAAATATCCTTGCTGGTAAATACGATAGCCAACGTCTCTTTATCGTTGCACGTAAACCAGACCGTTTCCTTGGTTTGGTCGAAGCAGGTGTTCCGCTTGAAACACTCAACGTCGGCAATATGTCTCAAACACCAGAAACTCGCTCTATCACACGTTCTATCAACGTGGTAGACAAGGATGTGGAAGATTTCCACAAACTAGCAGAAAAAGGTGTGAAACTCACTGCTCAAATGGTTCCAAATGATCCAGTTTCAGACTTTTTGAGCTTATTAAAATAGGAAAAAATTTTTAGGAGGTCATTGTTATGATACAATGGTGGCAAATTTTACTTCTCACTTTGTACTCAGCTTATCAAATCTGTGATGAGTTGACAATCGTTTCATCTGCAGGTTCCCCTGTATTCGCTGGTTTCATTACTGGTTTGATCATGGGAGATGTGACAACTGGTTTGTTTATCGGTGGTAGCTTGCAGTTGTTCGTTCTCGGGGTTGGTACCTTTGGTGGTGCTTCTCGTATCGACGCAACTTCTGGTGCGGTTCTTGCAACAGCATTCTCTATCTCTCAAGGTATTGATACAGATCTTGCGATTACAACAATCGCTGTACCAGTAGCAGCACTTTTGACATACTTCGACGTTCTTGGACGTATGACAACTACTTTCTTTGCACACCGTATTGATGCTGCGATCGAACGCTTTGACTACAAAGGTATCGAACGCAACTACCTACTTGGTGCGATTCCATGGGCTCTTTCTCGTGCCCTTCCAGTATTCTTCGCCCTTGCTTTCGGTGGAGAATTCGTACAAGGTGTTGTAAACCTTGTTAAAGAATACCAATGGGTTGCAGACGGTTTGACTCTTGCAGGTCGTATGCTTCCAGGTCTTGGATTCGCTATCTTGCTTCGTTACCTTCCAGTTAAACGTAACCTTCACTACCTTGCTATGGGATTCGGTTTGACAGCTATGTTGACTGTTCTTTACTCAAACGTAACAAGTCTTGGTGGAGCAGTTGCTGGAATCATTGGCACTCTTCCTGCTGAAGTTGCTGAAAAAATTGGCTTTGTTAACAACTTCAAAGGATTGTCTATGATCGGTATCTCTATCGTGGGTATCTTCCTTGCAGTTGTTCACTTCAAGAACAGCCAAAAAGTTGCTGTAGCAGCACCTTCTACACCATCAGAAAGTGGGGAAATCGAAGATGACGAATTCTAATTACAAACTAACAAAAGAAGATTTTAATCAAATCAACAAACGTAGCTTGTTTACTTTCCAATTAGGTTGGAACTACGAACGTATGCAAGCTTCTGGTTACCTTTACATGATCTTGCCACAATTACGTAAAATGTATGGGGATGGAACTCCTGAATTGAAAGAAATGATGAAAGTTCATACTCAATTCTTCAATACTTCACCATTCTTCCACACTATTATCGCTGGTTTTGACCTTGCCATGGAAGAAAAAGATGGTGTGGGTTCAAAAGATGCCGTTAACGGTATCAAGACAGGTTTGATGGGACCATTTGCTCCTCTTGGAGATACAATCTTTGGTTCACTTGTACCTGCTATCATGGGATCTATCGCAGCAACTATGGCTATCGCTGGCCAACCATGGGGTATCTTCCTTTGGATCGCAGTTGCAGTTGCTTATGACATCTTCCGTTGGAAACAATTGGAATTTGCCTACAAAGAAGGGGTTAACCTTATCAACAACATGCAAAGTACTTTGACAGCTTTGATTGACGCTGCATCTGTACTTGGTGTCTTCATGATGGGTGCTCTTGTAGCAACAATGATCAACTTTGAGATTTCTTACAAATTGCCAATCGGTGAAAAGATGATTGACTTCCAAGACATCTTGAACTCAATCTTCCCACGTTTGCTTCCAGCAATCTTTACTGCCTTTATCTTCTGGTTGCTTGGTAAGAAAGGTATGAACTCTACTAAAGCGATCGGTATCATTATCGTTCTTGCAGTAGGTCTTTCATTCATCGGTAAATTCTTGCTTGGAATGGGCGCATAATTTATGAGTAAATCATTAATTTTGGTGAGTCATGGTCGTTTCTGTGAAGAACTTAAAGGTAGCACAGAAATGATCATGGGTCCACAGGACAACATTCATGCAGTGGCCCTTCTTCCAGAAGATGGTCCAGAAGAATTTACTGCAAAATTTGAAGCTGCTATCGAAGGATTGGATGATTTCCTAGTCTTTGCGGACCTTCTCGGTGGTACACCATGTAACGTGGTAAGCCGTTTGATCATGGAAGGTCGCGACATTGAACTCTACGCAGGAATGAATCTTCCAATGGTGATTGAATTTATCAATGCCAGCCTTACAGGCGCAGATGCGGACTACAAGAGCCGAGCTGCAGAAAGCATTGTAAAAGTCAACGATCTGTTAGCGGGCTTCGATGATGACGAAGATGAATAATACTCTTCGAAAATCAAATTCAAACCACGTCAGCGTCGCCTTGCCGTACTCCAGTACAGCCTGCGGCTAGCTTCCTAGTTTGCTCTTTGATTTTCATTGAGTATACGATGTGATAACGTGAAAATCGTTAGAACATCTTATATAGAATATACATGGGAATGGGAGTCACTCCCATTCCCATATTTTCAATAGGAATGAAACAACAATAGATTAGAGGAACTCTATGCTAAATTACACAAAAGAAGAATTACTTGAACTGGGTGCAGAAATCACGACTCGTGAAATCTACCAACAGCCTGATGTATGGAAAGAAGCTTTTGAAGCCTATCAAGCGAAATGTGAAGAAATTGCAGCCTTTCTGCAAGATATCGCTGATAGACATGACTATATTAAGGTTATCTTGACAGGTGCTGGGACTTCTGCTTATGTGGGAGATACCTTGGTGCCTTACTTTAAGGAAGTCTATGACGAGCGCAAATGGAATTTCAATTCTATTGCGACAACAGATATTGTTGCCAATCCAGAAACCTATCTGAAAAAAGATGTGGCAACTGTCCTTGTATCCTTTGCTCGTAGCGGTAATTCACCTGAAAGTGTGGCAACCGTTGATTTGGCTAAAGCCTTGGTTGATGACCTCTATCAAGTGACCATTACATGTGCTGCAGAAGGGAAATTGGCTCTTCAAGCTCATGGCGATGACCGCAATCTTTTGCTCTTGCAACCGGCTGCTTCCAATGACGCTGGATTTGCCATGACTTCTAGCTTTACGTCTATGATGTTGACAGCTCTCTTGGTCTTTGATCCTACAGAATTTGCTGTGAAAGCTCAACGTTTTGAAGTTGTGACTAGCCTTGCGCGTAAAGTTCTAGACAATGCAGCAGATGTTAAAGAACTGGTTGACCTCGACTTTAACCGTGTTATCTACCTGGGCGCTGGTCCTTTCTTTGGACTTGCTCATGAAGCTCAGCTCAAGATTTTGGAATTAACAGCTGGTCAGGTGGCGACTATGTATGAAAGTCCAGTCGGCTTCCGTCACGGTCCAAAATCTCTTATCAATGAAGATACAGTTGTTTTGATCTTTGGCACAACGTCAGACTACACTCGCAAGTACGACTTGGACTTGGTTCGTGAAGTTGCTGGTGATCACATTGCTCGTCGTGTTGTGCTTTTGAGTGATCAAGCCTTTGGTCTTGAAAATGTCAAAGAAGTAGCCCTTGGTTGTGGCGGTGTCTTGAACGATATTTACCATGTCTTCCCTTACATCGTTTATGCCCAACTCTTTGCCCTTTTGACTTCGCTCAAAGTGGAAAACAAACCAGATACACCGTCTCCTACAGGTACAGTAAACCGTGTGGTACAAGGTGTTATCATTCATGACTATCAGAAATAAGGAAGTATCTATGAGTAAATTACAATTAAGTCCTAATAAAGTAGCTTGCTTGCAAAAACTCTCTGACGAGAACGGCATTATCTCAGCTCTTGCCTTTGACCAACGTGGTGCTTTGAAACGCCTCATGGCTCAATACCAAACGGAAGAGCCAACAGTCGCTCAAATGGAAGAACTTAAAGTATTGGTTGCAGATGAATTGACCAAATACGCATCATCAATGCTCCTTGACCCTGAGTACGGACTTCCAGCTACAAAAGCGCTTGATGCCAATGCTGGTCTTCTCCTTGCTTATGAGAAAACAGGATACGATACAACAAGCACCAAACGCTTGCCAGACTGCTTGGACGTTTGGTCTGCAAAACGTATCAAGGAACAAGGTGCAGATGCTGTTAAGTTCTTGCTTTACTATGACGTAGACAGCGCTGACGAACTCAACCAAGAAAAACAAGCCTACATCGAACGCATCGGTTCTGAGTGTGTGGCGGAAGACATTCCATTCTTCCTTGAAATCTTGGCTTACGATGAAAAAATCGCTGACGCAGGTTCTGCAGAATACGCAAAAGTAAAACCACACAAGGTTATTGGTGCTATGAAGGTCTTCTCAGACCCACGCTTCAACATCGATGTCTTGAAAGTGGAAGTTCCAGTTAACGTCAAATACGTTGAAGGATTTGGTGATGGTGAAATCGTGCATACACGTGAAGAAGCAGCAGCCTTCTTTAAAGCGCAAGATGAAGCAACAAATCTTCCATACATCTACTTGAGTGCAGGTGTGTCAGCTAAACTCTTCCAAGAAACACTTGTCTTTGCCCACGAATCAGGCGCAAACTTCAACGGAGTTCTTTGCGGCCGTGCAACCTGGGCTGGATCAGTTGAAGCCTACATCAAAGACGGTGAAGCAGCAGCTCGTGAGTGGTTGCGTACAACTGGATTTGAGAACATTGACGAACTGAACAAAGTTCTCCAAACCACAGCGACTTCATGGACTGAACGTGTGGAAGCATAAAACAAGTATAGAAGAACCCCTTTTGTTAAGAAGATACTTAAGGTTTTCTGACAAAGGATTCTGAAAATAGAAACTACAACCATAGATGGTGACTACACTTTCTATGGTTTGTTTACTTAAGAGAAATGGATCAAAGGAGAGAAGAATGAAAGCATACACAGAGCGTGTATTTGGAAATCATGAGGGCAAGGATGTCTTGGCTTATCGCTTTGAGACTGATGGTGGTTACCAGCTTGAAGTTATGACTTATGGTGCGACCATCTTGCGCTATGTCACGCCTGACAAGGCTGGGAATTTTGCCAATGTGATCTTGGGCTTTGATGATTTTGATAGCTATGTAGGCAATAGTCCCAAGCATGGAGCAAGTGTAGGTCCTGTAGCGGGCCGCATTGCAGGTGCAACATTTGAGCTCAATGACCAGACCTATAATCTTGAAGTCAACAACGCTAGCAACTGTAACCACAGTGGTTCAACAGGTTGGGATTCAAGCTTGTTTGAATTGGTCGAAGTGAGCGACCATGGCTTAACCCTCTACACAGAGCGTACAGACGGGACAGGAGGATTTCCTGGTAATCTTAAGATCTGGATCAGCTATCACTTGGAAGAAACTGGTGCCTACGAAATCAGCTATAAGGTAACGACTGATCAGGATACGCTTGTCAATCCAACTAATCATAGCTACTTCAACTTGTCTGGTGATTTCACGCAGACAATTGACCGCCATGTCTTCCAGCTAAATACGGAGGGCATTTACCCAATCGCTCCTGACGGTGTTCCAGATAAGACTCCAGATGCTACTCGTGATGTGGTTAAACACATCTACAATGGAGCTTTGTTGAAGGACATCTTTGCAGAGGAAGATGAGCAAATCCAGTTGGTATCTGGTTTGGATCACCCATTTGCCCTTCCTGCAGGCCATGACAATGCTGGTTTCCTTTATGACCAAAACTCAGGTCGTTTCCTACTTTTCAAGACAGAGGCCCCTTGTTTTGTGGTCTACACAGCAAACTTTGTGGATGAGAGCGTACTCATCGGAGGCCAGCCAATGGTGCAGCACAATGGGATTGCCCTTGAAGCGCAAGCTTTACCAGATGCCATTCACAGCAACCTCAAAGACCAAGTCATTCTCAAAGCAGGGGAAACTTTCACCAGCAAAACTCGCTACGAGCTTGTTGTAAAATAAAAAGAAGAGCTGGTTTCCAGCTCTTTTGAGTTGTCTTCGTTGACATTTTATCTCAATAGTGTATAATTGATGTAATACATAAAGTTACAACAAAAAAGGAGACACCCTATGACTTATGCATACCAAAGCCACATTTATCTAGCAGAGGCGGTTTTAAATGTCAAGGATTTGACGAGTCAAACGGCTTTTTATCACCAGATTATTGGCTTGGAAATTTTATCTCAAACAGAGACAGAAGCGATTTTGGGACTTGGTCGAAAAGCCTTGGTTCACTTGATTCAGGCAGAAAAGTCTGGCGAAGTAAGGGAGCATTATGGGCTCTACCATCTGGCGATTTTGTTGCCGACACGAAAAGCCTTGGCAGATGTCTTGAAACACCTAAGTGATTTGCGGATTCCTCTGGTTGGGGGTGCAGATCATGGATACAGCGAGGCTATTTATCTAGAGGATTTGGAAGGGAATGGCATTGAACTCTACCGTGATAAGCCAGTGTCTTCATGGGATATTCGAGAAGACGGTCGCATTATCGGTGTGACCGAAGCCCTTGCGGCACAGGACATCTATGAGTTAGGGGAAAAGGTGGATCCCTTTATCCTAGCTGAAGGGACGAGAATGGGGCATATCCATCTATCGGTGAAGGATAGTCGTGAGGCGAGCCAGTTTTATCAAAAGGTGTTAGGACTAGAAGATAAATTTAGCATTCCTAGTGCTAGTTGGATAGCGGCTGGTCAGTACCATCACCACCTGGCTGTCAACGAATGGGCTGGAAAAGGGTTGGCTCCGCGTGAGCAAGGCTTGCCAGGCTTGGCCTACTATGTCCTTGAGGTCGAAAGCAAGGAAGAACTCTTGGACATCGTTAAGCAAGCACAAGAGCTAGAAGCACCAATCAAGTGGCTAAATTCGAGTGAACTGGATCTTGTAGACCCAGATGGGATTGTGACTCGCATTCGCTTGGCACGATGAAACTAGGAAAACACATTATTTATTTTAGAGACATATGAAAAGGCGGACAAGCTCGCATTCTGTTTTTAGAATGCGGACTTGTTTGCTTTTTTATGAAATGACGAAACCTTTCTTGGATCTAGCAAAGGTATCTGCCGGGGATATTTTCCCTTTTCTGGGGGTTCATGCTATAATACTAATAAACTTTTCTTTCTCTAGGAAGGTAAACACCCAAAATCGGCTAGAATGCTGGCAATCGTTGTCACGATGCTTTTAAGAGAAAGTAGAACTTTGTTTGAATATCCGTATTGAGTTTAGGAAATGGTAATAAGATGGACACAAGTGTAAAAAATTTAATTAGTATGGGCCCTCTGGAGGACTATTTTATCTATTATGATCTGAAGAATCAAGTATTCTACGGTGTAAAACAAGGCATGAATTATTCAGCCATTGCAGCCCCTATTGCAATCTATTCCTTGCAACGGCTGTCAAAGTTGCTCAACCAAACCTTTGGAGATATCTCATCCCTTTTCAATCTGATTTTCTTTATCTTGATGTCTCTGTTTTTGGTTTTCGGGACCATTTTCCTTGCCAAATCTACCCGACGCAACATGAAGATAGATAGATTTAGAAAAGTCCGGCTGACAAAAGCCGATATCAAAACACTTAGGAGAAAATTTAGGGCGTTGACAGTAGTTGGCTACATTTTTGTTTTAATAACGATTTTTTCAGCCTATCGTTATCTGGCTGTTTCTGATTTTCAATTTTTAATTATGTACATGTTAGGGATTGGTATTCTTACATATATAGTTTATGATTTTCGGATGAAAACACGCAAACGACTGTTCAAGGAGCTGATGGAGACATTACAGGACGGTAGCCGAGGGAAAGAGGGAGACATGTAAGATGAGAAAAATCATTTATATAGGCCAAGGATGCCAGCAATCCGTCTACTATAACACAAAGACGAGAGAGGCTTTAGCGACAGAATCTAGCGCCTCGTCAGAAACCGACGGTGCCATCAGTTCAAAGAAATCCAAGTGGCCTTGGGTTATCTTCTTTGCTTTCTTGCTAGTTGCTATTATCGGTATTTGGATTCGTTCCTTGATAGCACCCTTTAGATTGAGTGAGTGGATGGCACCTATCCATCTAGCCGCTATCCTTTTCGTTTTTATCGGAAGTGTTTATGGATTTGAAAAACTGTTCTACAGTGGGGCTAAGTCGCTTGTCCCAGCAAGTGAAGAACAGTTTAAAGATGCGGTTGAAAGTAGTACTTTTTGGAGGAAGTCACCAGATAAGGAACCAACAGTCGATAAAATCATCTTGTATCTATTTGCTATCCTCGTTCTTCTATTTGTTTTTGTTATTGTTGTGTTCTTTGCCATACCTGGAACCTTCATTCCTTACTATGAGCATGAATGGTTTGAGCCCTCTATGTTCATGGTACCAATCGGAGCAACGATCGTCCCAATTAGTGTCGTACTGCTCTTGTTCCAAAACAACCCAATCCGCTGGCTCTTAGCTGTGCGAAAATACAAGCAGGGGAAAGTATTATTTGGGGAAGAGAAGAACTAGAAACATGAGAGAAACGCTATTACCATTACCAGTGGTTGATGATGTTTTATCAAAAACCTATGACAAAATTGAAGTTTCTGATTATAGTGATTGGTGGAAACTGTGGTGATTTTATATGAGAAAAATAATTTTTATTGGACAGAGCGGTGATAAGGCTGTTTACTATAACACACGAACAAAACAGGCTCTGGTAGCCGATAAGAGTGTTTTGTTGAATACGGAAGGGGCTAGAAAGACTAATAAGGCCATTATTCCTTTGATGTTGGTTTTCATTTTCTTGGGTTTAATTGGAGGAATGGTCGCTATACCAGCTTTTTCAGGTTTTCGATACAGCAGCTGGATGGTTCCGCCTTATATCGTTGCCCAGTTCTTTGTCTGTTTTGGCTTTATATGGATGATGGAAGAAGCCTTGTATAAAGAGGTGAAACAGGTTCAAGGGGCAAGTTCTCAACAGTTTGCGAAAGCCGTTTATTCAAATCTGCTTTGGGAAAATTTCAGTAAGAAAAAAGCAACATTTGGGAAAATGATAGTTTTTCTAATAATACAGTTAGTAATTTTATTTATAGCATTTATAGGAATCGCTACCATACTAAATATTATAAATTCATTTATAAATCAGGAGAAATTTGACGCACAAATTTTATTTTCATTATTGATAGGTCTCTTTCCTGCCTTGTTGTACCTTTTCTTATTCCAAAACAATCCGATTCGCTGGTTCTTAGCTGTGCGAAAGTATGAACAGGGGAAGGTGATATTTAATGAAGAAATAGAAAAGAGAGGATGATAATGTCACAAGAGAGATATTTGCAGATCAAAAAAGAGCATCAAGTTCGTAAGTTTGTGGGGCGTTTCCTCTTCATCCTTCTCGCTATACTCGATGTTCTACTGGTATCAAGTCATTCCAATTATGTCCCACTTGTAACGGTAGCTATGGTAACGATTGTGCCTTTTAATCATTTTCTACTTGCTCCTCTTAGGAGACAGAAAAAAGCCATAGAAAAAGAGCATCCAGAATGGAAAACACTCAGTACAAAGGGAGTAAAGGTTCCCTCGGCTGAAGCCAATAAAAGAACCTTGGCTGGCATTGGGATCTTGATGGCCTTGCTGTTGTCTTTTGGGCTATTCTATAAACCTGTGAAACAGCCGAACGACCAAGTAAACAAGCCGCCTAAGCTTGATTCTAAAACGCCTGAAACGTCCAAGCCTTCTGAGTCTGAGTCGTCTAGCTCCTCTAAGGCCAAAGAATCCAGTTCCTCAGAGTCGAAATCCTCGTCTTCGACTGAACAAAGTTCTAAAACCGAAAGTTCAGGAACAAAGCCGTCAAAAAGCGAATCCAATAATCCATATTACCAGATTCCAGGACTTACTGATGAACAGGTGAGAGATATCATATCAAAATCTGTGAAAGATTTGAGAGAAAAACAGTCAAAAGAAAAATCCGAAGAGTAGACTCGAGGGATTCGATACCGATTCTGGACGAGTGAGTTCTTTGGGATTTTATTCTATAGAATAACAGGAGGAGTTCATATGAATAAAGAAGTGATTGGTTTGATAGTTGGGATCATCGTCATCTTCCTATCTTTTGTATTTGTATGTGGGACCTTTCTCTACCTCTATCTTCGAGATCAGAAGTTGGTCCGCCTTGCCCAGTCATCCGTACAGGGAACAGTTATCGGATATAGCCGTTTTCGTGAGGGGTATCCACCTATCGTCGAATACACGGTGGATGGGATTACTTATAAGAAAACCTTGCAGTATTTTATGTTCAAAACGGTCACGACTCCGTGGGGTCCTACTAAAGTTTCAAATGATTATACAAGAGAAGATATGCTAGCGTCTTCGATCACTCGCTACAGCAACTCCTTTGTTTCCTTCAAACGATTGATGCAGACCCATTTCCCCCTTCATTCGGAGCTGACGGTCTGGTACGATCCAGACAAGCCGAACAGGGCCTATGTCGAACGTTACAGCGGGATGGACAAGTTTTACAAGTGGTTTGGTATCGGATTTGGTCTGGCTCTAGTCCTAGTCTATGGGATAGTGATCCTTGCCTTTTTGTCCAAGATATAAGGCATAAAAGTCAGTTGGTTAATGGGCAACTTTATTTCCCATCAAGCTTCAAGGAGGACAGAGTTTCTTTTCCATTTTCATGCTCACCTATCTTTTCTATCTGATACAGAGGAGAGGTTGCCTCCTACAAATACAGACAGGAAGTGAATTTTGACAAAGCCCCTTATTCGAGATATAATGAAGAAAAAGTGACCAAGGATAAATTAATGACAAACTCAAAGTATATCACACGCCTGAAACGTTCAGAGGGCCAGTTGCGTGGGATTCAAAAGATGATTGAAGAAGATCGTGACTGCGCAGATATTGTTACGCAGTTGACAGCAGTGAAATCTAGCGTTGAGCGCGTGATTGAGATGATCATTACTGAAAATCTCACTGACTGCATCAACCAACCATTAGATGACCCCGAGGCTCAAAAGGAACGCCTAGAAAAGGCCATCCGATACCTGATTAAACGGAAGTAAACTAATTTGCTATTGATAAACAATGCAGACAAAGTCATTTAAGTCTATTTCGATAAAAAAATCATGTCAGACAAACGGATGAGTTCCCCCAATACCAATGAGAAAACCTCTTTTTAGATACCATCAATGTGTTTCGTTTTTTAGAAGCGACGGGCTACGAGCCCTATATCAGTGGGTTGCAGAAATGAAAAAACCGATTAAGTTCCTTAATCGGTTTTTTGCTTATTCTACTTGACCGGGCCAAGCATTCATACCACCTTCTACATTGATAACGGTGAGGCCTTGGGCGCTTAGAAATTCACAAGCAGATGCGGAACGGACTCCACCTTGACAGATGACATGATATTCCTGGTCAGGTTTGAGTTCTTTGTAACCTTGCTCCAAGGTACTTAACGGAAGATTTCTTGCTCCTGGTGCATGTCCTGCTTGGAATTCATGCACCTCACGTACATCGATAAGGTTTAGATTTTCATTTAGGTATTTTTCATAAAAGTCAGCCATGCTGATACTCGTTTCCATATTCGACTCCTTCTGGATTAGCCATTTTATATAGTGAATAAGCGCCATCAAGGTTTTGGACGGCAAATCCTGCCTGCTGGAGGATACGCTCTGTGATATAGTTGCGCAAAACGCTGTGGCAGCTAAGGATGTAGGCTTGGTTCTTGTCTGGTTCACCCAAGATCTCCCTTAGTTCATTTAGGGGTTATGGATGGTATCGACCTTGGGTAGCTCCCCTGAAATTCGCCACTTGTCCGCACATCTAGGGATTATTTGCCCTTAGTCAGATCGTCTTCGAGCGGACACCTTGGATATTGTCGCTCAGACCTTCGATAAGGTTCAAGGCTGTGTAGCCAATTATTTTATACTTCTAGATGACCTTACCTGTCCAAGCGCTCATACCGCCTCGGACATTGATGACATCGTAGCCTTTTTTCTTAAGCTTTTTCGCAGCTAGTTTGCTTCGTACACCAGAATGACAAATGACATAGAGTGTTTCTTTTGTCGCTGGTGTGTAAGAACCGATTTCCGTTAAAGGAACATTTTTGGCATTTTTGATATGACCTCTACGGAATTCCATAGGCGTCCGAACATCCAGTAGCTGAATCGGTTCCTTAAGTTTAGCTTCTAACTCGCTGGTAGAAATATTGTCAATTTTTGTAAATAATAAGTGAAACATAGGCACCTCCACATATACCCTTATGGGGTATATTAAACCATGAAGTCAAGCTTTTGTCAAGCAAGTTGTTTTGACTTAGGAGAGGGATTCGTTTCGAGAGTCTAGAAAGCAGGCCATTCTTGACCTTTCGGAGGCTTTTTGATATGATGGGGCCAAAGTAAGTATGAGGTGATAAGATGGCTAGCGAATACCAGAAAATGATAGCAGGGGAGCCTTACCGTCCGTCGGACCCAGAATTACGGGTCTTGGCGCAGGCTTCTCGCCAAAAACAGGCTGCCTTTAACAAGGAAGAGGATCCCTTGAAGGGAGCTGAAATCATCAAGACTTGGTTTGGCTCAACTGGGCAAAATCTCTATGTCAATCCACGTCTGGTGGTCGATTATGGGGTCAATATCCATCTAGGGGAAAATTTTTATTCTAATTGGAACTTGACCATGCTGGATGTTTGTCCGATTCGCATTGGGAACAACGCTATGCTTGGCCCCAACTGTCAGTTTTTAACCCCACTCCATCCACTGGATCCGCATGAACGCAATTCAGGGGTCGAATACGGCAAGCCCATCACCATTGGAGATAATTTCTGGGCTGGAGGTGGGGTTATTGTCCTTTCTGGGGTGACATTAGGAAATAACGTGGTGGCAGGAGCGGGGGCCGTGATTACCAAGTCCTTTGGAGACAATGTCGTCCTAGCTGGCAATCCTGCGCGTGTTATCAAGGAAATCCAAGTAAAAGAAAACTAAAAAGAACAGCCTGGGCTGTTCTTTTTATGAGCTTTAGTCTTATAAATTTTTCTTCTTTTTGGCTTTCTTGGTCAAGGAGATATCGCACTGGGGAATCTTGGTTTAAAAAATCTATTAAAGGTATTTTAGCGTTCAAAAATTGTTTTTAGCAGTCCTTTCTAAAAATTACTAGGCGAAATCTAATCCAAACTAAATTTAAGGAAACTTTCAGAAAAGTTTTAGTTTCGTTTCAGGAATCTTCTGTAGACTGTCTAGCTATATCATACGAAGGAGAGGAAAAAGGTATGAAATCAAAAAAATGGACCCTACTCGCAACGAGTTTAACGGCAATGGTGCTGCTGGCAGCATGTGCCCAGTCAACAACTACATCTAATACCAAGGCAACTACAAATAATGCAACAACTACTGCAACAAAAACAAATCAAACTTCTTATTTTACAGAGAAGGACTATGATATTTCTTATGATGAAAGCACAGCTTCTAAGATTGAGTTATCTGGCTCATCTGCAAACGTGTCTGGAGATGGGGTGACAGTCTCTGAATCAACAGTGACCATCACAAAATCTGGAACCTATGTGATTTCAGGTCAGTCTGACGGAGTGCAAATCAAGGTCGAGGTAGATAAGTCTGCAGATGTTCATCTAGTCCTAAAAGGAGCGACCATGACCAATACCAATGCAGCGATATCTGCGACATCAGCTGGCCATGTCTACTTGACTTTAGCAGAGGGAACCACCAACAGTCTCTCTGACTCAAGCTCTAACAGCGACGAAAAAGCAAACGCAGCTCTCTTTTCTAAGGTGGATTTGACCATCAACGGGAAAGGAACTCTCAATGTAGATGGCAAGAAAAACAATGGTATCAAGGCCAACGACACCCTCCACATCACGGGTGGAACCTATAACATCACAGCAGTTGGCGATGCCTTTAATGTCAATGATGAACTCAACATCACTGGTACGACCATGACTATCGATGCCCAGGAAGATGGCGTAAAGGTGGACAATGACGAGGATACTTCAGTCGGAACCATGTACCTATCCAACAACAACATCACCGTCACAGCAGGAGATGATGGCATCCACGCATCAGGTGATTTGGTTATCGATAGTGGTACCTACACCGTCAAGAATTCGACAGAAGGACTTGAAGGTAAGTCAATCACTATCAACGGTGGGGACATTACCATCTATTCGACAGATGATGGGGTTAATGCAGCCAACAAAAATGCCCAACAGAGTGAAATCTTCTTCACCATGAACGGTGGGAACCTGACAGTAGAAGTCGGCCAAGGAGACACAGACCCAATCGACTCAAACGGGAACGTGACGGTCACAGGCGGAACCATTAAAATGACTGGTCAAACAGGATTTGACTTTGATGGAACAGCGACCTACACAGGTGGAGATATCTATCTAAACGGCGAAAAACAAACGGAAATCGTCAACTCTATGCCTGGAGGTGGTGGACCAAATGGAGGCCCTCAAGGCGGAGGTCCAGCCCCTGGCGGACAAGGATAAACAAAAACTCTCCTTTCTCGAAAGAGAAGGGAGAGTTTTTGTGTTTGAGAGATGGATTGTAGCTAAAACAACTCCCAATTAGGTCTTGAAAATTTCTTAGTCTGTTTCATATAAAAATGAGTAAAATGAATTTCCATCGCCAAGGTCATTAGAGTGGCGATAGCAATGACGATGGTAGGATTGGCTGAGAAAAGTAGAGGAAGAATAGGCCTTTAAAAAGTGGACAGGAAAGACCATTTCGGAGTATAGAGAGGAAGTTCAAAAACATTTTTAGAAATAAGACATGTGCATTATAAACATCAGATACGAATCTGGTGTTTTATTTTTTTAAAGAATTTAACCCTTTCTCTTGACAAGTGAGTGATTACTCACTATAATAGCTTCTGTGATTTAAAAAGTGAGTACCCACTCACCAAGGAGGAAGTAAATGAAAACATTACTACATTTACAAGATTTAGTAAAATCTTTTGACCATCAAATAGTTCTGAATCATGTCAGCTTTGAATTACAGCCAGGAGAAATTATAGGCTTAATTGGTCCGTCTGGTGCTGGTAAATCAACTATGATTAAGACTACGTTAGGAATGGAAAAGGCTGATGGAGGCGTAGCTTTAGTGTTAAATCACACAATGCCCAATCGCTATATTTTAGGAGATATTGGCTATATGGCCCAATCAGATGCTTTATACGAGTCCTTGTCAGGCCAAGAAAATCTGGAATTTTTTGGTCAGCTAAAGGGGCTTTCTAAAAAAGACCTAAAGGCGGAAATTGCTCATATAGCTCAAGTAGTAGATCTGACAGACTACTTAAACAAGGCGGTATCTGGTTATTCTGGAGGAATGAAACGGCGTTTGTCTCTTGCTATCGCGCTGTTAGGAAATCCTCAACTCTTGATTTTGGACGAACCGACAGTTGGAATCGACCCTTCTCTTCGAAAGAAAATCTGGAAAGAATTATTCGCGCTTAGAGACAATGGGGTTGGGATATTAGTTACTACCCATGTTATGGATGAAGCAGAGTTGACGGATAAGGTCGGCTTATTATTAGACGGAAAAATCATTGCTTTTGATACACCGCAACACTTAAAAGAAAGTTATCAAGCTTCAAGTATTGAAGAAGTATTTTTAAAAGCAGAAGGTGAGTAAAATGAGAACAATAGCGATTGCAAAAAAAGTCATCAAAGAATTACTTCGTGACAAACGAACTCTAGCCCTGATGTTTATAGCACCTGTTTTTATCATGTGGTTGATGAATCTCATGTTTTCAGCTAGTACAACCGTGAATGTCAAGTTAGCAACACAGGATCTACCAACTGGTTTGGTAACGAAAATGGATGAGCTCGATCATGTGGACGTCGAGACTTATCAAGACTTAGATCAAGCCAAAGAAGCGCTAGCAAATGAAAAAGTCGATGCTGTGATTTCTTATAAAGACGGTGAGTATCAGGTCGACTACGCAAACACAGATGCCTCCAAGACCTCTATGATACGACAAGTGTTACGGACAAGTATCGCCAGTGAAGGCACCGATCAGTTAGTATCTCGTGTTAAACAAGCTCTTCCACAATTGGACTCGGACGCAAAAATACCAGAAATCAAGGAGTCTTACCAGTATGGAGATGAAAATACAAGCTTCTTTACCAGTATGATTCCGGTTTTGATAGGTTTTGTAGTTTTCTTCTTTGTCTTTTTGATTTCAGGTATGGCGCTTTTGAAAGAGCGCACCAGTGGAACACTAGAACGTTTGTTAGCAACACCAGTGAAACGATCTGAAATCGTCTATGGCTATATGTTGTCTTACGGTATTATTGCGATTTTTCAAACGGCAGTTGTCGTTTTAGCAGCAATTTGGCTACTAGATGTAGAAGTTGTAGGAAGTATTTTAAATGTTATAATAGTTAATGTGGTACTGGCTCTTGTAGCACTAGCTTTTGGAATTCTCTTGTCTACTCTAGCAAAATCAGAATTCCAAATGATGCAATTTATTCCTCTCGTGATTATGCCCCAACTTTTTTTCTCAGGAATTATTCCATTGTCATCCATGGGAGAATGGGCTCTAACTGTGGGGAAATTTTTGCCATTAACCTATTCTGGTGATGCAATAAGCCAGATTATTCTTTACGGGCACAATCTTGGTGATATTTTGTCAAATCTTGGTGTTTTAATGATTTTCTTGATCATTTTAACAATTCTCAATATTGTTGGATTGCGTCGTTATCGTAAAGTTTAGAAATCAACATAAATAATGCTAAAAAGGTGTGAAGATTAGATGGATAAGACTGTTTTTGAATCGTTTGAAGATTACTTAGAAGAAGCGAATTACCCTCAAGGAAAGAAAAAAATCATGCAGGCAGCAGTGGATCTCATATCAACCAGGAGTTACCATGGGACCTCAACTCTTCACATAGCTGAGCGTGCTGGACTAAGCCAGGCAACTTTGTTTAAGTATTTTAAGACGAAGGATGATCTACTGACGGCTATTTTACATCCTGTAGTCCCAGGCATTTTCGGTAGTTTTTTTGAGGAACTCTTAGCTTTTGAAACGACAGAAGAGAGGGTTCGTTATCTCGTCCATGATCGTATGAGCTATCTCAAAAAAAATCGTGCTTTGATGAAAATCATTCTGCAGGAGAGTTTTTCAAATAAAAAACTAAAAAATGAACAGATTTTTATCTGGAATGCTATTCAAGATAAACTTCGAGTACTTCATAAGGAATTGCTGGCAGATCCACGTGTAAATCCAGAGTTAACGATTCCTCAAATGGTTCGTATTTGTGTTGGTCCATTGTTTGCTTACTTCGCTCAGCTTTATGTCGTTAGCGACAATGGAGAAATAAAAGAGGAAGACTTAGACTTATTAGAAAAACAGATTTTGGGTGCTTTGTGGAAATAGAGTAGGCCTAGACAAAATGGAGGCTAGATTCTATTGGTTTGGCTTCTTGCACAAGATAATATAAAAGGGTATATATTGCCTGATGCAGATTCGTGCTTTTTTATTGTTGAATTTGCTATTTTGGTGATAGTTCTCAATCACTTTACTAAAACAGAAACCGACCTCTCCAGCAGAGCAACGATTTCTTAAATGTATGGAAGAGGAGTTTTCTGGCTTGCTAAAGACAACTCCTTGACACTTCGTCAGCTTTTGATACAATAGTACAAAATTAGAGGAGGTGGGCTATGATTCAGAAACATGCGATTCCCATTTTGGAGTTTGATGACAATCCCCAGGCGGTCCTTATGCCAACACATGAGGGATTGGACTTAAAGTTGCCAAAAAAGTGCATCTATGCATTTTTGGAGGAAGAGATTGACCGCTACGCTCAGGAAGCAGGAGCGGACTGTGTTGGTGAGTTCGTTTCTGCCACCAAGGCTTATCCAGTCTATGTCATCAACTACAAGGGTGAGACGATTTGTCTAACCCAGGCGCCCGTGGGTTCTGCCCCAGCTGCCCAGTTTATGGATTGGTTGATTGGCTATGGTGTGGAGCAAATCATTTCCACTGGAACCTGTGGCGTCCTAGCCGATATAGAGGAAAATGCCTTTCTCGTCCCTGTTCGCGCTCTGCGAGATGAGGGGACCAGCTACCATTATGTAGCGCCTTCTCGTTATATGGAGATGCAGATTGAGGCTGTCTCTGCCATTGAGCAAGTTTTGGAGCAAAGAGGCATTCCTTATGAGGAAGTTATGACCTGGACGACAGATGGTTTTTACCGAGAGACGGCTGAAAAGGTTGCCTATCGCAAGGAAGAAGGCTGCGCTGTTGTGGAAATGGAGTGCTCGGCTCTTGCGGCAGTGGCTCAGCTACGTGGTGTTGTCTGGGGAGAATTGCTCTTTACTGCAGATTCCTTAGCGGATCTGGACAACTACGACAGTCGTGACTGGGGCTCAGAAGCTTTTGATAAGGCACTCGAACTCTGTCTTGCCATTGTGCACCACATGTGAGTGTTCTGACTGTTTTTATGGTAGAATGTAGTTATGTTATTCAAATCTTTTTTGGAAAAAATCAAGACGATACTGGGACGCTTGTCGCCAGCCCGTCGCATCTTTTTAAGTTTTGCCCTAGTAATCTTCTTGGGTTCTCTCCTTTTAAGTCTCCCCTTTGTGCAAGCAGAAACGTCACAAGCGACCTACTTTGACCATCTCTTTACGACCGTGTCCATGGTCTGTGTGACAGGGCTTTTCACTCTGCCAGTGGCTTCGACTTATAATATCTGGGGCCAGTTGATCTGTATGATTTTGATCCAGATTGGTGGTTTGGGGCTCATGACCTTTATCGGAATCTTTTATATCCAAGGCAAGCAAAAGCTCAGCCTTCGTGGTCGTGAGACTATTCAAGAAAGTTTCAGTTATGGAGAAACCCAGTCTCTAAAGGACTTCATCCGCTCAATCTTTCTGACGACTTTTTTGGTGGAAGGAATTGGTGCCTTTCTCTTGAGTTTTCGCTTTATCCCCGAATTTGGCTGGGGGCGAGGGATTCTAACCTCTATCTTTTTGGCTGTTTCAGCTTTCTGTAATGCTGGATTTGATAATTTTGGAAGTACGAGTTTGGTAGCCTTTCAAACGGATCCCTTGATCAATCTAGTGATTGCAGGCTTGATTATCACTGGTGGTCTAGGATTTATGGTCTGGTTTGACCTAGCGACCCAGTTTGGGAAGAAGAAAAAACGCCGCCTGCGTTTCCATACCAAGCTGGTTCTCTTTTTAACGGCGGGAATTCTGCTCTTTGGAACAGTATCGACTCTCTTAATTGAGTGGAATAATCCTGGGACGATTGGAAATCTCAGCGCTCCAGAGAAACTGCTGGTTAGTTTCTTCCAGACAGTCAGTATGAGAACGGCAGGCTTTGCTTCCATTGACTACACCCAGGCTAGACCAGTTACCTTACTGATCTACATCTTGCAGATGTTTCTGGGCGGGGCACCTGGAGGGACAGCAGGCGGGCTCAAGATTACGACCTTCTTTGTCTTGTTGGTCTTTGCTCGCAGTGAACTATTGGGCTTGCCTCATGCTAATGTGGCTCGGAGGACCATTGAACCCCGAACCGTACAAAAGTCTTTCAGTGTCTTTATTATCTTCTTGCTAACATTCTTGCTGGGCTTGATCCTACTAGGGATAACAGCAGAGGGAAATCCGCGCTTTATCTACCTCATGTTTGAGACCATTTCAGCCCTTGCAACAGTTGGGGTGACGGCAAATTTAACACCAGAGTTAGGTAAGTTAGCCCTCAGTATCGTTATGTTGTTGATGTTTATCGGCCGTATTGGTCCCTTGACACTACTGGTCAGTGTAGCGGAATACCAGCCAGACAAGAAAGATACGATTCACTATATGAAGGCAGATATCACTATCGGATAAGAAAGGAAAAACGATGTCAGATCGGACAATTGGAATTTTAGGCTTGGGAATTTTTGGGAGCAGTGTTTTGGCTGCCCTAGCCAAGCATGACATGAATATCATTGCTATTGATGACCACGAGGAACGCATTAATCAATTTGAATCAGTGTTGGCGCGTGGAGTAGTTGGAGATATCACGGATGAAGAACTCCTTCTATCAGCGGGGATTGACACCTGTGATACCGTAGTCGTCGCAACAGGTGAAAATCTGGAGTCCAGTGTTCTTGCGGTCATGCACTGCAAGAGTTTAGGAGTGCCGACCGTTATTGCCAAGGTCAAAAGCCATACGGCTAAAAAGGTGTTGGAAAAAATTGGTGCAGACGCAGTCATCTCACCAGAGTTTGAAATGGGGCGCTCATTAGCACAGACCATCCTCTTTCATAACAGCGTAGACGTCTTTCAGCTGGACAAGAATGTATCGATTGTCGAGATGAAAATCCCCCAATCATGGGTAGGTAAAAGCCTCAGTCAGTTGGATTTACGTGGGCGATACAACCTCAATGTACTTGGTTTTCGTTCCTACGAAAATGCTCCTCTGGATGTCCAATTCGGACCCAATGACCTCTTGCAGGCAGATGCCTACATCATGGCAGTCATTAATAACCAACATTTGGACACCCTAGCTGAACTGAGTGAGTAGGAGAGGAAAGGCTACTCTCTTTCCTAATAATTAACGAGTCAATATAAGTATTTTATAAGAGGGATTTAAGAAAAATTTTAACTTTTTCTTAATCCTTTTTAATTTTAGGAGATTATACTAGAGTCATCAAAAAAAGAAAACTCTAAGGAGAATCCTATGAAATTCAATCCAAATCAGAGATATACTCGTTGGTCTATTCGCCGTCTCAGTGTAGGCGTTGCTTCAGTTGTTGTGGCTAGTGGCTTCTTTGTCCTAGTTGGTCAACCAAGTTCTGCGCGTGCTGATGTCGTCAATCCGACTCCTGCCCAAGTCGTGCCAGACGCTGCTTCGGTGAGTGAAAAGAGCGACTTACCAGCAGAGGTTCTCAAAAAAGCAGTCGATGTAGCTCTTCCTTCAGAACAGTCTATTCCAACACCTAAAGCAAGTGTGGATACCACAAGCTCTTCAGAAAAAGCGGACGCAACTGCTAAAGAGCCTGCAGTAGTGCCAAAAGAAGAAGTGCAAGCACAACCTGACTCTAAGAAACAAACAGAAGATGCAGTTAAACCTGTGGAAAGTCCTGCGTCTACAGTTTCTGGACAAGACCGTGAAGTCAGTGAAGCGCAACCAGCGACCACTCCAGCTGAAGTGCAAAAAGGTGTGGCTGACAACACCAAAGACACAGTAGATGTCCCAGCCACTTACTTGGACAAGGCTAACTTCCCTGGTCCCTTCACAGCTGGTGTCAATCAAGTCATTCCATATGAATTCTTCGCTGGAGACGGCATGTTAACTCGCCTGATCTTGAAAGCCTCTGATAAGGCTCCATGGTCAGACAACGGAACAGCTAAAAATCCCGCTCTTCCACCAGTAGAAAAATTGGGCAAAGGCCTTTACTTCTACGAAGTGGATTTAGCAGGTACCCAAGGCAAATCTGACAAAGAGCTGCTTGACCTTTTGAAACAAAATGGTACGCAAAGCTATAAAGCTACTATCAAGGTGTACGGTGCGAAAGACGGCAAGCCTGACTTAACTAATCTGGTAGCAACTAAAGATTTGACTGTTAATTTGAATGGTTTGACCACTCCAGCTGAAGTCCAAAAAGGTGTGGCTGACAACACCAAAGATACAGTAGACGTCCCAGCTAGCTACCTTGACAAGGCCAATTTCCCAGGTCCATTTACAGCTGGTGTCAACCAAGTCATTCCATACGAAGCTTTTGGTGGTGATGGCATGTTAACTCGCCTTATCTTGAAAGCATCCGACAAGGCTCCATGGTCAGACAACGGCTCAGCTAAAAATCCTGCTCTCCCACCAGTAGAGAAATTGGGCAAAGACCTTTACTTCTACGAAGTAGACTTGGCAGGCACCCAAGGAAAATCAGATAAAGAGCTACTTGACCTCTTAAAACAAAACGGCACTCAAAGCTATAAGGCAACCATCAAGGTGTACGGTGCAAAAGACGGCAAACCTGACTTAACTAATCTGGTAGCGACTAAAGATTTGACTGTTAATTTGAATGGTTTGACCACACCAAGTCAGGTTAAAGAGTCTGTTGTTAACAATGTCAAAGACATGATTGATGTTCCAGCTAGCTACCTTGATAAGGCTAAGGTTCCTGGACCTTTCTTGGCCGGTGTCAACCAAGTTATTCCATACGAAGCTTTTGGTGGAGATGGTATGTTGACTCGCCTCTTGTTAAAAACCTCAGACAAAGCTCCATGGTCAGATAATGGTTCAGCTAAAAATCCTGCTCTATTGCCACTTGAAGGCTTGGCTAAAGGCCAATATTTCTACGAAGTGGATTTGAATGGCAACACGACAGGCAAAGAAGGACAAGCCCTTCTAGACCAACTTCGTGCCAATGGCACTCACACTTACCAAGCTACTGTCAAAGTGTATGGTTCTAAAGATGGCAAACCAGATTTGACCAATCTTATCGCAACTCGTCAAGTAACGATTCGACTTCGTGGAAAAGAAATGGCGACAATACCATCTCAACAAGGTCAGATGAATACGAAGCCTTCTGAAACAGGCTCTACAGGTACGACTGAGGGTATGATGGGTACAAATCACCATATGTCAGATATGAAGGTCGATCAACCAGCTTCTAGCCCAATGGCTAATATGATGAAAAAAGATGATAAAGCGATGCTACCAAATACTGGGGAGGCTAAAACGGCTACAGCTGGCCTTGGTATCTTTGGTCTAGCCTTGGCAGGTCTTGTTGGACTTTTGGGTTTGACAACCAAACGAGAAGATTAAGATTCAAATCATTTAAACATTAGAGAAAATAGTGTTATACTAAAGCAAGTATAACACTGTTTTTATCGAAGGAGTGTCAGATGAAAAAGACGATTTTGCTGGTTGATGATGAGATAGATATTCTAGATATTCAAAACCGCTATCTTATACAGGCAGGTTACGATGTTTTGGTCGCCCATGATGGTAAGGAGGGCTTAGAGCTTTTCAGAAAAAAATCTATCGACCTCATTATCACAGATATCATGATGCCCAATATGGACGGTTATGATTTTATCAGTGAAGTTCAGTATATCGCTCCGGATCAACCCTTCCTCTTTACAACTGCTAAGACAAGCGAACAGGATAAGATTTATGGCTTAAGTTTGGGGGCAGATGATTTTATAGTCAAACCCTTTAGCCCACGCGAATTGGTTTTAAGAGTGAATAATATCTTGCGTCGCCTTAGCCGCGGAGGAGAGACCGAACAGATCGAGTTTGGTGACTTGGTAATCAACCATGTGACTCATGAGGTTCGCATTGGGGATCAACCTTTGGAATTGACAGTAAAATCCTTTGAACTTCTATGGGTATTAGCCAGCAATCCTGAGAGAGTCTTTTCAAAGACGGAACTTTACGAGAAGGTATGGCAAGAGGACTATGTGGATGACACCAATACACTCAATGTTCATATCCATGCTTTGAGGCAAGAGTTGACTAAGTATACAAATTCAAATGCTCCTGCTATCAAAACTGTCTGGGGTTTGGGCTATAAGATGGAAAAACCAAGAGGTAGAAAATGAAATTAAAAAACTATATTTTAGTGGGGTATCTAGTGTCGACTCTACTAACGATTTTGGTCGTTTTCTGGGCAGTCCAACGAATGTTGATCGAGAAAAGTGAAGTTTACTTTCTGGTTGGAATGACCTTGATTGCTAGTTTCATTGGCGCTGCAGTGAGCATCTTTCTTTTGTCGCCTGTGTTCTCTTCTCTGAAACATTTGAAAAAACAAGCTCAGGATATAGCAAGCAAGGATTTCAGCACAGAAATTGAAACCAAGGGCCCATTAGAATTTCAAGAGCTGGGCCAGGCTTTTAATGACATGTCCCACAATTTGCAGGCTACCTTTCAATCACTTGATGAGAGCGAGCAAGAAAAGAGAATGATGATTGCGCAGCTCTCTCACGATATTAAAACTCCCATTACCTCCATTCAGGTTACTGTGGAGGGAATTCTAGATGGAGTGATTAAGGAAGAGGAACGGCTCCACTACTTAACCACGATTGGTCGGCAAACTGAGCGTCTAAACAAGCTAGTGGAGGAATTGGATGTTTTGACTCTTAATACACAACCTCAAGAAATTGCTGACGAAGAAGTCGAAGAGGTCTTTTTAGATCAGCTGTTGATTGAGTCAATGAGTGAATTCCAACTCCAGATTGAACAAGAGGAGCGAGATGTTTACATTCAAGTGTCACCTGAGTCCGCGAAAATCAAGAGCCATTCTGACAAACTTTCTCGTATTCTGGTCAATTTGTTAAACAATGCCTTTAAATATTCAGAACCAGGAACCAGAATCGAGGTTCTTGCCCAATTAACAGAAGAAGAGCTGACAATCAGTGTGAAAGACGAGGGTCAGGGGATCCTTCCTGAAGATTTGGAAAAGATCTTTAAACGACTTTATCGTGTGGAAACTTCGCGCAATATGAAGACGGGCGGGCATGGCTTAGGTCTTGCGATTGCACGCGAACTAGCCCATCAGCTTGGTGGCGAAATCACAGCAGAAAGTCAATATGGCTTAGGAAGCAAGTTTACATTCAGCCTTAATTTGAAATAAAGGCGTAAAATCCCTTTACAAATCTAGCTTTTCATGGTACAATAGCCTTTGTGTGAAATAGCAGCAGGAAAGCATGAAGCTCGTCAACAGGTGTCTTATGACAAGTAACCTTGGCTGTTTAGGCGAAGGGCATCTGCACGAATCAGGGCTTTCTAAGTGACTATTTCCACCGAAATATTATTTATATCAGGAGGACATACACATGTCACGTTATACAGGACCATCTTGGAAACAAGCTCGTCGCCTTGGCCTTTCACTTACAGGTACAGGTAAAGAATTGGCACGTCGTAACTACGTACCAGGACAACACGGACCAAACAACCGTTCTAAATTGTCAGAATACGGTTTGCAATTGGCTGAAAAACAAAAACTTCGTTTCACTTACGGTGTAGGTGAAAAACAATTCCGTAACTTGTTCGTACAAGCTACAAAAATCAAAGGCGGAATCCTAGGTTTCAACTTCATGCTTCTTTTGGAACGTCGTTTGGATAACGTTGTTTACCGTCTTGGTCTTGCGACTACTCGTCGTCAAGCTCGTCAATTCGTAAACCACGGTCACATCCTTGTTGACGGAAAACGCGTTGATATCCCATCATACCGTGTAACTCCAGGTCAAGTAATCTCAGTTCGTGAAAAATCATTGAAAGTTCCAGCAATCCTTGAAGCAGTAGAAGCTACTCTTGGACGTCCAGCATTCGTATCATTCGATGCTGAAAAATTGGAAGGTTCATTGACTCGCTTGCCAGAACGCGACGAAATCAACCCAGAAATCAACGAAGCACTTGTCGTTGAATTCTACAACAAGATGCTTTAATTTTAAGAAATATCTTACAGAAAGCCTACAACAGTGGGCTTTTTGCTTTGTCTTAAAAGGTTGATTTCTGGGTTTGCTTAGATATTTGCTAGATTGATTTCATTGCTGCTTCAAAGAATGAGACGGCTTTTTTTGCGTTCTCTTTTGAGAGGTAAAAAGAAGCGTGACCCTCCCACAGCTATAGAGCTTTTAGGCGGGAAAACCACACTTCTTTCTTGAATTAATTTTACATCATTTTGACTTAAAAAACAAATAGAGGCGTCCCACCTCCTACCGCAGAAAGATCTGTTTCAAGGGGAGATGGAAAACCTCTATTCGTTAATTTAATTATAGCCTAAAAAACTTTTAAATACAAGGCTATTGAGATAGTAAGGGGGAAAAAAGAAGTAACCATCATTCCGACCACATAGTAGACAGGGGGGAACAAGATTACTTCCTTTATTTACTTAAGTATACAACATTTTTACAAGAAAGCAAAGTAGCAGGTTAGTCTAATGGGGTGCTTGTTGTACTTTAGCAAGTAAGGTGTGCTATAATGCTTTTAACAGGAACTAAAAGCCATTAGTAAATAACTAATATTGGGTCATATTGTTCCGATGTTAGAGAGAAGGAACTTAATGAAATTATGGGAATATGTTGATAAAAATGTTCGCCTTATTTTAGAAGATGGGACCTCCATCAAGGGTAGGGTGGTTGATTGGTTTGACGGTTATGATTTAGATGGTCCTGACGAAATAGTTATAGGTGATCGCTCATATCCTGAAGATATTATCAAGAAAATCAAAATTATTAGTGCTTAGTTCAACCTAGGCGATTTTATCGACTAACTATAAAAAGTATAAGAACTATCGAAAAAATAGCAGAGAGGAAAATAAATGAGTAAACAGCTTTGGAAGTATCTTCGATCAAGGGTTCAGATAGTCACTAATTGCGATAAGATAATCAAGGGACGTGTCATAGACTTTGTTGACGAAATGGACAATGATGAGCAAGATGAAATCACTATTCTCATTGCTAATCCTAGTCCAGATGAAGCTACTGAAATTTCTCTCTTTGAGAGTGAGATTGTCTCGATTAAAACAATCTCATAGGACTTAGAACAATCTAGGTGCTTTTACCTGCCTTATTTGAAAGAAAACACTATGGAAAAGGATTTAGTTTATATGGCAATATTAGATGATTTACAAGAGTTATATGACAATGGTTGGGATGCCTCTTTTGATTATAATGGTCAAGTATGTGGGATTTTTCCTAATTCTGTTCATGATATTGTAGTGGTGATTGGAGATAAGGAATACCAGGTATCATCATTCATTGATCTGATTTCTCTAAAAATTGACGATAACACTTTAGTAGAAATTATGGATGGAATTGAAGTGCAGTATTATTAAAATAAAAATCATCTTTGATGAATGAACTGCACCCCAAAAATTAGATTTTGTCTGTTAAATTTTTGGAACGTAGCTCAATATGCTACAACGTTCTTATTAGGAGGGGAAGGGTAATGGGTTATAGTCAACAAGTATTAGACATGCTCCAGCAAACAGTCAGTGGTCAGATTGATAATTTTTGGGATTTTTCCTTTACGTTTAACGCTCTTTTTGGAGAAGATGCGGAATTTTCCGAGGCTTGGGATAATGAAAACTCTGAAATGTTTGACGCTCTCAATGACTTTGAGTTGATGATATTTTTAGAGGAACATGATCCAAGCGACAAACAAGGTTTTATCGATTTCTTAACACCTTACTACGAAAAAGCAAAGCAATTAGCCAATATTGAAAGGAATATTTAAATGACACTCTGGAAATTTAACCGTACAGATGTAATTATCACGTTAAAAAATGGCGCGGTAGTTAGAGGATTTGTAGAAGACTATTGTGACGCCTCTGACAATGACGAGGAGATTGACTCCTTGCTGGTAGATGTTGATGGAACTCTTTATGAATATTTTGAAGATGAAATCGTCAGCATCATAGAAAGCTAGTAGTGGGAATAGAATCTAAGGAAAAAATCTTGTTTGTTGAGATTGTTTTAGTTGGGATGGTCCTATATGAAAAAGGATGAAATTAAAAAATATTTAGACAAAGATCTTGAATTTAATTATAATAGCCGAGGTGCTTGCTTTTTATCGAGTATATGTGTAGTTGGTTATGATTATGAAGGTCAGCAGTTTGATACAATTGATGAAGCTATGGAAGCTAAAGTATTTGACGGGAAAAGCTTAGTAGATATATGGGATGAAGTTTTTCCACAAGTTTTTTAAAATGAAAAGCACCTTTGATGAACTGCACCCCAAAAGTTAGATTTTTTCTGTCTAACTTTTGGGGTGCAGTTCAAATGTATGAGATATTTTTAGTTTTGATTTAATTTCGATATTTTTCCGGAAAATACTTATTTTTCGGAAAGTCAAGATTTTGTTATTATTTATGATATACTGGTACCGTAATTATATCCTTACAGAGGTTAAGTAAGGGTTTCAGTACACGTCAATAGATGTCAAAATATTGATTTTAAGCGATTTTTGATTTTTGGAAACTCATTATATCGCACTACAAATCAATAAAAACTCTACCTTTTACTCTACCTTTTTTAGATAAATATATCATCTGGATATTGAAGTTAAGCCCTGCTATCATTTCGATGGCAGGGCTTTTTAATGTTTGGGACACTACCTTCTTATCTATATTTTGATGGAGCTGAAGTTGACATCTACAAAGTTTAATGTTAAAATACATTCAAAAATATATTTGAATGAGGTGCTTTATGGTTCAAAATGTTGTTACTTCAATAATCCTGTATTCTGGGACAGCCGTAGACTTACTTATTATCCTAATGTTATTTTTTGCCAAAAGAAAAAGCAGAAAAGACATCATTAACATCTATTTAGGACAATTTCTAGGCTCTGTTAGTCTAATATTGCTAAGTTTACTTTTTGCATTTGTCTTAAATTATATTCCTAGTAAAGAGATTTTAGGTTTGCTCGGTTTGATTCCAATTTTCCTAGGACTCAAAGTTTTGCTTTTAGGAGATTCTGATGGAGAAGCTATTGCAAAAGATGGTTTGCGCAAAGATAATAAAAACCTGATTTTTCTAGTCGCTATGATTACTTTTGCAAGTTGTGGTGCTGACAATATTGGTGTTTTTGTCCCATATTTTATTACCTTAAATTTAGCGAATTTGATAGTGGCTTTACTTACCTTTCTAGTCATGATTTATCTCTTGGTTTTTTCTGCCCAAAAATTGGCACAAGTCCCTTCTGTTGGAGAAACTTTGGAAAAATATAGCAGATGGTTTATTGCCGTTGTTTATTTAGGACTGGGGATGTATATCCTGATTGAAAACAACAGCTTTAACATGCTAAGGACTGTGTTCGGCTAGGAGAAAAAATTATGAAAAAAGATAGTATCTGCCAAGTGAATATTATAAATCAGCAAAATGTTACAACCGCAACGAACTACCTTGAAAAGGAAAAAGTCCAAAAATCACTTCGTATTTTATCAAAGTTTACCGATAATAAACAGATAAATATCATCTTTTATCTCCTTGCTGTTGAAGAACTCTGTGTCTGTGATATAGCCTGTTTACTAAATCTCAGTATGGCATCTGCCTCCCACCATCTTCGTAAACTAGCCAATCAAAACATCTTGGATACTAGAAGAGAGGGGAAAATTATATATTATTTTATAAAAGATGAGGAAATCAAAGACTTTTTTAATCAACTAGGATAACAACTATTTTTACTACTTTATCATGATTATATATAGGACTTATCTATGAAATTTTTTGATAAAAATTACTCACATGAAAGACTACTCGTAGCAAATCTTTAAGAAAAAAGTATAATTTAAAGCAAAGCGACCTAGGTAATGCAGGTCAAGTTAGCCAAGTTTAAAAGGGAGAAATCTGAAAGAAAATGTATCTTTGATAGTAGTCATTTATTGTGAAATATGATATATTTATTGATTAGATGGATGAATATTTCTAAAGTTAAATAAAATATGACAGATACATGCTTTTTAGTGTATCTTGTTTGTACTCAAAATATGAAGTGACTATCCAATATTTAAGATTAATAAATATTATACGATGAGATAGAATACTACAAAATGAAAGGCAACGTAATCTGATGAAGAAAGATAGATTAATTGCATTGACAGATGCTGTTCTAGCAATTATTATGACCATTTTGATTTTAGAGTTAGAAAAACCAACGACACCAAGTCTTCAAGCTTTTTGGGATTTACGGCAAAATTTCTTTGCTTATTTTCTTTCCTTTTTCTGGTTGGGATCGTTATGGATGGCACTAAACACATTATGGGAAAAGGTTGAGAAAATTTCCTCAGAAATTATTTGGTGGAATTTGTTTCTACTCTTGGAGCGGCAGGAGTTCTCTTTGGAGAATTTCATGCCATCCAAGATACCAGTCTGAATGATGTGGTGGACCGGATCTATATAAATGTCAAGGATTTACCGTTTCAGTCCTTGGGAGCTTTAGCTAATATCCTGTCTGATGTTAAGAAGGGACTGATTCAAGACAGTCATATCTGGTCTTTCTTCCAGTCATTTTTCAAACAATATCAGTTGATAATCAGCTTAAATCAGATCTATCAGTTTGTCTATCTTTCTCTGATGGAGATCATGTCCTATCTTCACTTTGATTATTGGAAAAAACGGCTCGGTCAGGAGCTAGTATGAATAAGGAGAACAAATGAGACGTTTAAAAATGTTATGGCATATTATACAGGTTACGGGTTTTACTCGGTTTGCTCTGAGTTTTGTGACCTTTGTTTTTGGGTCAGGAGGCGTGCTTTTCCTAGTTGAACCTGCTATCACAAATTACGGAGACGGTCTTTGGTATGCTTTTGTGACTTCGACGACTGTCGGCTACGGGGATCTCCTAGCTGTGACCTTGATTGGAAGGATTACCAGTGTCTTCTTGACGATTTATGGGCTCATATTTTTTGGCTGTTTATCAGCTGTTATTATTAATTATTATACCGATTTAAATAAGGAAAGAGGAGAGGACAAATGACTGCCAATTATTCAACACGGGAATACCGTGAGAAATTATACGATGACCTTCATGTTCGATTGAGAGATACAGCGATTTTGATGTGTGCAATTTTTATTGCCTCTATCGGTCTAAATATGAATTCAACAGCTGTTATTATTGGAGCCATGTTAATTTCACCTCTCATGACACCGATTGTTGGACTGGGATTCGGTTTAGCTATTTTTGATACGCGTTTAATCAAGCAATCTCTAGAGGTTTTATTGACTCAAGTGTTGGTCAGTTTGCTTGTCTCGACTCTGTATTTCTGGATTTCTCCCTTGTCTTATGCAAGTAGCGAGTTGATCGCACGAACCTCTCCAACCATTTGGGATGTTCTCATTGCTATTGCTGGTGGGATTGCTGGTGTGATCGGTTCAAGGAAAAAAGAAGCAAACAATATCGTGCCAGGAGTAGCCATTGCTACAGCTTTGATGCCGCCTATCTGTACTGCTGGCTATGGTTTAGCTAATGGGAATGTACGATTTTTATTGGGGGCTCTCTATCTTTTCTTGATCAACTGTGTCTTTATCATGCTAGCCAACATTGTTGGAACAAGAATTTTGATGAGAAAATCTCCTTTAACTTCATTTAAAGAGCTGAGCATTAAAATGAGAATTGGCTTGATTTCTTTGATTGTATTGTTGATTCTTCCAGCTAGCTATTCGGCAGTTACTCTGACAATAGAACAAGCGCGCAAAGAAGGGATCAAACAGTTTGTAGGAAAAGAGTTCGCCAATTATACGGTTATTAATCAAGTCTACAAGTCAAGTAACAATGAATTGGTCTTGACGGTTGTTGGAGATCCGATTTCAGAAGAAGAATTAGAAACACTCCACCAAAAACAAGCCTCTTACGGTATTCAATCTGTTCAATTGAAAGTGAATCAAGTTCAGAACTCGCCAACATTAGATAGTGAAGCGACCAAGGAATTTTATGAAAACATTGACAAGTATATTGATCAAAAACTCTCTGAAAAAGATTCACAAAACGATCTCGTAAAAGAAAATGAAGCAGACAAGGATTGAGGACAATGAACTGAATCGGTTTTTACGCCGTGTTTTTCTTGTATCTTCCTCTTTCTTACTTATAGCAGGTTGTTTTTGCTTGAATAAGAAATAAATTAGAAGTTCTATCATCTAAGAAAAATGATGAAAAAAATCATTTAACTAATGGTGTGAACGTTTAGTGTTTATCAGCTCCATTCTCTGTAATTTTGGGGGTAAAATCCACACCATTTAGATAAAATTAGTTGAATTTGATTGGAAAAACGCTTTTATAAAAGCGGAGAAAAGTCTTGATATTACGCTGTTTTTAGTCCAACTGAAATTCATACTTTCCAAACCAGGTCTTAAGAAAAAAGGTAGAGAAAAAGGTAGAGTTTGGATTGAAATACAGTGCAATATATCGCATTTGGCAAAAAGAAAAAACGCTTTAAATCAGCGTTTTTCTTATGTATTGATTCGTATTGAACCCCTACTTAACTTCTGTAAACACTACGTGCTTGCGAAGTTTTGGTGAGTATTTCTTCAATTGAAGACGGTCTGGAGTGTTACGTTTGTTTTTAGAAGTAAGGTACAAGCGTTCACCAGATTCTTTGTGTTCAAGTGTGATATTTACGCGCATGGTATCTCCCTTCTATTATTCAGCTGATGCAGCTTTAGCGATTTTACGTCCTTTGTAGTATCCTTTAAGTGATACGCGGTGAGAACGTGAGTAATCTCCAGTAGTTTCGTCAAAGTTTACAGATGGAGCTGTTACTTTGTAGTGTGTACGACGTTTGTTTTTCTTCGCTTTTGAGGTGCGACGTGCAGGTACTGCCATTTTCTTTTCTCCTTTAGGTATTTAAATTCGATTCAATCTAGTGATTTTCATCAACCATACTAGGATAACACATTTTTTTTGTAAAGTAAAGTTACTTGACAAAAAAAGATAAAAAAATTAGAAGCTAGTAATCGAAATTTTCTGAAAATTCAAGAATTTTATTCTGTTCTTCATGCGGAAATTGTGCTATAATGGTAAAAACTGAAATGGGAGGGAACAAATGACAGAATTAGATACACGTCACCGCAGTAGCGTTTATGACAGTATGGTGAAATCACCAAACCGTGCCATGCTTCGTGCCACTGGAATGACAGATAAGGACTTTGAAACACCGATTGTGGGAGTGATTTCAACTTGGGCGGAAAATACACCATGTAACATTCACTTGCATGATTTTGGGAAATTGGCTAAAGAAGGTGTCAAATCTGCGGGCGCTTGGCCTGTTCAGTTTGGAACCATTACCGTAGCAGACGGGATCGCCATGGGAACGCCTGGTATGCGTTTCTCTCTAACATCTCGTGACATCATCGCGGACTCTATTGAGGCTGCGATGGGTGGTCACAACGTGGATGCCTTTGTCGCTATCGGTGGCTGTGACAAGAACATGCCTGGTTCTATGATTGCCATTGCCAATATGGATATTCCAGCTATTTTCGCCTATGGTGGTACTATTGCACCGGGAAATCTTGATGGCAAAGACATTGACTTGGTTTCTGTCTTTGAGGGTATCGGAAAATGGAACCATGGTGACATGACAGCTGAGGACGTGAAACGTCTCGAATGTAATGCCTGCCCTGGCCCTGGTGGCTGTGGTGGTATGTATACAGCTAATACCATGGCAACTGCTATCGAAGTTCTCGGTATGAGTTTGCCAGGATCTTCATCTCATCCAGCTGAATCAGCTGACAAGAAAGAAGATATCGAAGCAGCAGGACGTGCTGTTGTCAAGATGCTGGAGCTTGGTCTCAAACCATCAGATATCTTGACTCGTGAAGCTTTTGAAGATGCCATCACTGTAACTATGGCTCTCGGTGGTTCTACAAATGCCACTCTTCACTTGCTTGCCATTGCCCATGCGGCTAATGTTGACTTGTCACTTGAGGACTTCAATACGATCCAAGAGCGCGTGCCTCACTTGGCTGACTTGAAACCATCTGGTCAGTATGTCTTTCAAGACCTCTACGAAGTCGGTGGTGTCCCTGCGGTTATGAAATACCTCTTGGCAAATGGTTTCCTTCATGGCGACCGCATCACATGTACTGGTAAGACAGTCGCTGAAAACTTGGCTGACTTTGCAGACCTTACACCAGGCCAAAAAGTCATTATGCCACTTGAAAATCCAAAACGTGCAGACGGTCCGCTTATCATCTTGAATGGGAACCTTGCCCCTGATGGTGCGGTTGCTAAAGTATCAGGTGTGAAAGTGCGTCGCCACGTTGGACCAGCTAAGGTCTTTGACTCAGAAGAAGATGCTATCCAGGCTGTTCTGACAGATGAAATCGTTGATGGCGATGTAGTTGTTGTCCGTTTCGTTGGGCCTAAGGGTGGTCCTGGTATGCCTGAGATGCTATCCCTTTCATCCATGATCGTTGGTAAAGGTCAAGGAGACAAGGTTGCCCTCTTGACGGATGGACGCTTCTCTGGTGGTACTTATGGTCTGGTTGTCGGACATATCGCTCCTGAAGCTCAGGATGGTGGACCGATTGCTTACCTCCGTACAGGTGATATCGTTACGGTTGACCAAGATACCAAAGAAATTTCCATGGCCGTATCAGAAGAAGAACTTGAAAAACGCAAGGCAGAAACAACATTGCCACCTCTTTACAGCCGTGGTGTTCTCGGTAAATATGCCCATATCGTATCATCTGCTTCACGCGGAGCCGTGACAGACTTCTGGAATATGGACAAGTCAGGTAAAAAGTAAACTCATACTCTTCGAAAATCTCTTCAAACCACATCAACATCGCCTTGCCGTACTCAAGTACAGCCTGCGGCTAGTTTCCTAGTTTGCTCTTTGATTTTCATTGAGTATCAAAAAGCAAGCCATCTTCGGCTTGCTTCTTTTTATCTTCAAAAGTGATTTGCCTGCTTAACGAGGTGGCAGTCCAAGGGCAATACGGCCGTAGCGACTGATTCGTGTGATCTTCCAGGCAGGCGACCAGGTAACTTCAACCTTGACATCTTCGATACCCTCGATTTGTTTCAGACCGGCCACGATTTCGATAGGCAGGCTTTCGGCGCAATCGCAGGCAGTGTCGGTAAAGGTCATGACAATCTTACAGAGACCTGTTTCATCCAGATTAATTTCATAAATCAAGCCCAGATTGTACACATCCAATTCCACATCTGTATCAAAAACCTTCTCTAGTTTTTCGATAATTTGGTCTTGTAAGGCCAAAGCGCGGTCATTGATTTTGATATCGTCTCTCATAACAGTCCCTCCACGTGATAAATATCCTCTATTTTCTCATAATTCTGACAATTTGGCAAGTTTTTGATGAATTTTCTGAAAAGACTCTCTTGAGATTTTCTCCTCTCACTGTTTTAATCCCTCTATTTATGGTAAAATAAGACTATTAAGTTTAAAGAGGATTCCCTATGAAATTACAAAAACCAAAAGGAACGCAGGATATTTTACCTGCTGAGTCTGCCAAGTGGCAGTATGTTGAGGGCTTTGCCCGTGAAATTTTCAAGCGCTATAACTATGCGGAAGTGCGCACGCCTATTTTTGAGCATTACGAGGTCATCAGCCGCTCTGTCGGAGATACAACGGATATCGTTATCAAGGAAATGTACGATTTTTATGACAAGGGTGACCGCCATATTACCCTCCGTCCAGAAGGAACTGCGCCCGTTGTCCGCTCTTATGTGGAAAATAAACTCTTCGCACCAGAAGTGCAAAAGCCAAGTAAGTTCTATTACATGGGCCCTATGTTCCGTTATGAGCGTCCACAGGCAGGGCGTTTACGCCAATTCCACCAGATTGGTGTTGAGTGTTTTGGCTCTAGCAATCCAGCTACCGATGTGGAAACCATCGCTATGGCAGCTCATTTCTTGAAAGAAATCGGCATCCAAGGTGTCAAATTGCATCTTAACACTCTTGGAAATCCTGAGAGTCGTGCGGCTTACCGTCAAGCCTTGATTGATTATTTGACACCGATCAAGGAGACCTTGTCTAAGGATAGCCAACGTCGTTTGGAGGAAAATCCTCTCCGTGTCTTGGACTCTAAGGAAAAAGAAGACAAGGTGGCAGTAGAAAATGCACCGTCTATCTTGGATTTCCTTGATGAGGAAAGCCAAGCTCATTTTGATGCCGTCCGTCAGATGTTGGAAAATCTGGGTGTAGACTATATCATCGATACCAATATGGTGCGCGGTCTGGACTATTACAACCACACGATTTTCGAGTTCATTACTGAGATTGAGGGCAATGACTTGACGGTCTGTGCGGGTGGTCGCTACGATGGTTTGGTTGCCTACTTTGGTGGTCCTGAAACTGCTGGATTTGGATTTGGCCTTGGTGTAGAGCGCCTGCTTCTCATTCTTGAAAAGCAAGGTGTGGCCCTCCCTATCGAAAACGCTCTAGATGTTTATATCGCAGTCTTGGGTGAAGGAGCAAATGTTAAGGCCTTGGAATTGGTACAAGCCCTTCGCCAACAAGGATTCAAAGCAGAGCGTGACTACCTCAACCGGAAGCTTAAAGCTCAGTTCAAGTCAGCCGATGTCTTTGCGGCTAAGACTCTCATCACGCTAGGGGAGAGCGAAGTCGAAAGCGGACAAGTGACGGTTAAGAACAACCAAACACGAGAAGAAGTTCAAGTGTCACTTGATGCTATCAATCAAAATTTCTCAGAAATCTTTGAAAAATTAGGCTTTTAATAGTAGAAAAACCGGTCAGGAATATATCCTGACTCTCTTTTTCCTAGGATCAACATTGCTTTTGCTTGCTTAAAAATATCTTTATAAAACCATTACTACCGTTTCTATTTTTGCAAGAGGAATTCTCTTATTAGCCCTTTTAGTTGCGACTGTATTCCACATTTTTATCAAGATGATGTGAATAACAATGCTAAGTCTTCATTTCAAATAGGAGTCTTTTATGAAATTACTTAAAAATCTTGGCTGGTTTCTTCTAGCTATTCTATCCTTTTACTTTGGCTATGGTCTGGTTCAGAGTATGGCTTTATCGGCGCTTGACCTAGGGGCTTCAATCTTTGGAGTCTTGCCACTTTATGTCGCCCTGTCAGGGGCCTATGTTTATGGAGTTTACATATGGTATCAGACAGAAAAGGTTAGCATCCAGACAACAGCTTTTAATCGTTATATCTGGTTGCCTACTCTGGTTTTGCTAGTGGCGATTACAGCCCAGTTCTTTTTGCCAGAAGATCCGTCAGTCAATCAACAAATCGTATCACAACTGACAGTTGCTCAGCCTGTCTTTGGTTTCTTTATGGTAGTGGTCTTTGCTCCTCTGACGGAAGAACTCATCTTTAGAGGGATGCTGGCGCGCTATCTCTTTCCTAAGCAGAACAACGGAAAACAGACAGCTCTGTTTCTCCTCGTATCGAGTGTGCTTTTTGCCTTGATTCATTTTCCAGGAACTTTGCAACAGTTTTTAGTTTATGCTAGTCTGGGATTGAGTTTGGGACTGGCTTATGTGAGCCGAAAAGGTCTTCTTTATAGCATTTCTCTCCACGCTTTGAATAATTTAATCGGCTTTTTGATGATACTCATGCTATAATAGAGTCAGGAGGTCACATGAAACGAATAATTTTATTAGCAGTGATACAGGCGGTCGTTCTCTTCTTTATCATCGGGGCACTTGCCTATGCCTTTAAAGGCGACTTCTTTTACAACTATCTAGCAGTTGTCTTTGCGCCTATTGCAGGAGTCTTGCGTTTTGCTTCGGCTTATGCGACGGAGATTGTTCTACCTAAAAAGGCAGCTGAGATTGCTGAAAAGCGTAAAAAGGTTAAGAATTATAATCAGAGAATCCGATGACGTTTTCATCGGATTTTTTGTCTGTTCGTTTTGATTCTAAAGACAATCAAACTTTTCTGCTGATTTTCATGAAGAGCCTGCGCTTTTATGGTAAAATAGTAACAGAATAAAAGAGGAGAGAAAACATGAAACGTAGTATGTATGCTGGTCGTGTTCGTGAGGAACACATCGGACAAGAAATGACCTTGAAAGGATGGGTTGGTCGTCGTCGTGACCTAGGTGGTTTGATCTTTATCGACCTTCGTGACCGTGAAGGAATCATGCAGTTGGTTATCAACCCTGAAAAAGTCTCTGCAGAGGTCATGGCAACAGCTGAAAGCCTTCGTAGTGAGTTTGTCATCGAGGTGACTGGACAAGTCGCTGCGCGTGAGCAAGCTAATGATAAATTGCCGACTGGTGCAGTTGAGTTGAACGTGACAGCTTTGGCAGTGCTTAATACAGCCAAAACAACACCTTTTGAGATTAAAGATGGGATTGAGGCCAATGACGATACACGTTTGCGTTACCGTTACCTTGACCTTCGTCGTCCAGAAATGCTAGAAAACCTTAAGCTTCGTGCTAAGGTGACTCACTCTATCCGTAACTACTTGGATGAGTTGGAGTTTATCGATGTGGAGACGCCATTCCTTTCGAAGTCAACACCAGAAGGAGCGCGTGACTATTTGGTGCCATCTCGTGTCAATAAAGGGCATTTCTACGCTCTTCCTCAGAGCCCACAAATCACTAAACAGCTTTTGATGAATGCTGGGTTTGACCGTTACTACCAAATCGTTAAATGTTTCCGTGACGAGGATTTGCGTGGTGACCGTCAGCCTGAGTTTACTCAGGTCGACTTGGAAACGTCTTTCCTTACGGAGCAAGAGATCCAAGATATCACAGAAGGCTTGATTGCGCGCGTGATGAAAGAAACCAAAGGCATCGAAGTAACGCTTCCATTTCCTCGTATGAAGTATGATGACGCGATGGCTCTTTACGGTTCTGACAAACCTGATACTCGTTTTGATATGTTGCTTCAGGACTTGACAGAAGTGGTTAGAGGTGTTGATTTCAAAGTCTTTTCAGAAGCACCTGCCGTTAAAGCCATTGTAGTCAAAGGAGCTGCAGACAACTACTCACGTAAAGACATTGACAAGATGACTGAAGTAGCCAAACAATATGGTGCCAAAGGTCTTGCTTGGGTCAAAGTGGTTGATGGAGAATTAAATGGACCAGTTGCCAAGTTCTTAACTGGTATCCAAGCAGAATTGACTGCAGCACTTGGTCTTGAAGATAAGGACTTGGTTCTCTTTGTGGCGGATACGCTTGAGGTAGCCAATGCAACACTAGGCGCCCTTCGTGGACGTATTGCCAAAGAGCTGGGCTTGATTGATAATGATAAGTTCAACTTCCTTTGGGTAGTTGACTGGCCAATGTTTGAATGGTCTGAAGAAGAAGGTCGCTACATGAGCGCCCACCATCCGTTCACTCTTCCACAGGAAGAAACAGCTCACGAATTAGAAGGTGATTTGGCTAAGGTTCGTGCCATTGCTTACGATATCGTTTTGAACGGTTATGAACTTGGTGGTGGTAGCCTTCGTATCAACCAAAAAGACCTTCAAGAACGCATGTTTAAGGCTCTTGGTTTCTCATCTGAAGAAGCCAATGACCAGTTTGGCTTCCTTCTTGAAGCCATGGACTATGGTTTCCCACCACACGGTGGTTTGGCGATCGGTCTTGACCGTTTTGTGATGCTCTTAGCAGGAGAAGAGAATATCCGTGAAGTCATTGCCTTTCCTAAGAACAATAAGGCAACCGACCCAATGACACAAGCTCCATCAACAGTCGCTCTCAAACAACTAGAGGAACTCAGCTTACAAGTAGAAGAAGATGAAACAAGCAAAACGAATTAAGCGGTGGCGCTATTATCTGCGCCGCTTTGCTTATCAGATAAAAATCTTACGAGTTTTACAAAGTATCTCTCGGGAAAAATATGATGAGAAAGTATCGGCTTCTCTGGTTTATGGCTTTTTGTCAGCAGTAGCAGTCAATTTCTTTTTTCAACCAGGACACGTTTACTCCAGTGGCGCGACGGGTCTGGCACAGATTATCTCTGCCTTGAGTAATCACTGGTTTGGTTTTTATATTCCGATATCGCTAACCTTTTATGCTATCAATTTTCCGTTGATGATTTTAGCTTGGTATCAGATTGGGCATAAGTTTACAATCTTTACCTTCATCACAGTATCCATGAGTTCCCTCTTTATCCAGATTGTACCAGTTATGACCTTGACAGAGGATCCCATCATCAATGCCCTTTTTGGGGGTGTTGTCATGGGCTTGGGGATTGGTTTTGCGCTCCGTAACAATATTTCTAGCGGAGGTACAGATATCGTTAGTCTGACCATTCGAAAGAAAACAGGGAGAAATGTCGGTAGTATTTCTTTCTTAGTGAATGGGACGATTATGCTGATAGCAGGTTTGACCTTTGGTTGGAAATACGCCCTCTACTCTATGATTACCATCTTTGTCTCCAGTCGTGTGACAGATGCGGTCTTTACCAAGCAAAAACGTATGCAGGCCATGATTGTGACCAATAATCCTGACAAGGTAATCGCAAAAATCCATAAAAAATTGCACCGTGGAGCAACCATGATCCACGATGCAGAAGGAACCTATAATCATGAGAGAAAAGCAGTCTTGATTACGGTTATCACACGAGCAGAGTTTAATGATTTTAAACACATCATGAAACAGGTCGATCCGACAGCCTTTGTCTCTGTATCCGAAAATGTCCACATCCTCGGACGATTCGTAGAAACAGACAATTAATAATACTCAAAAGACCAGCCTTGGGGCTGGTCTTTATTTTTCGATAATTTTGTGTCCAATCAACTGGCGGTAACAAATCTGTTTATTGTTTTTAGCATCGTTGATGATCTGGAGAATGGTTTCAAAGGAAACGCGCCCGAGTTCTAAGCTATTGATATCCACATAGGCTGCCAAGTTCAGTTTAGGGTTGACCGAGTCAAAGCTGAGGACAGGGACATCCAGTTGGTGTTTTGCGATGTAATCACAGACCCCTGCAGCAAGAAGGCTATCAATAGTAATAATAGCATCAATATTTGGATCATGCTCGAAGAGAAGTTTACTAAAGCGATAACCATTATCTTCAAGAAATTCGGTCGCAAAGTAGGTCAGATTTGGATCAATAGGAAGTTGGTATTGTTTAAGAGCTAACTCATAACCCATTAGACGATCTTGTGTTACGAAAAGTTTTTTGGTTCCTCCGATGAAGGCAATTCGCTTGCATCCTTTTTTGATGAAATATTCTGTTGCATCAAAACCTGCCTGGACATTGTCATTATCGACGAGCGGAATGAAGGGAGATAGAGATTTACCTAAGATAAGGAAAGGAAATTGCTCATCTGCTACTAGCTTAACCAAAGGATCTTCTTCTTGGGCATAGAGGAAAATCAAACCATCTACACGCTTACCATAGACCATCTGGGAAATAGCTTTGAGCCGCTCTTTTGCATCTTTCCCCGTTGCAATCTGAATAGCATAGTGGTTCTCAGATGCCACTTGGGCGATCCCTCGTAGAACAGATGGGAAGAAAGGATTTTGGTAAAAGGCATCCGAGTCGTCAGGGAGCACTAGGCCGATAACTTGAGTATAGCTACTTACCAAGCTACGAGCATTGAGATTGGGGTGGTAGTTGAGCTCCTTCATCGCCTTGCGAACTCGTTTTTTGGTTTCATCACTAATCGTTGATTTATTTTGAATGACGCGGGTAACAGTGGAAGGTGAGACACCTGCTGCCTTAGCCACATCTTTAATCGTCACGGGCATAAAAATCTCCTATTTATGGTAATCTGGATCACGGAAATGTGTCTTGTAAAAAATAGTGACCAGATAAAGAACAAAAAGAATGTTTTGTACAGTGATAAGGGTTGACATATTTTGGCCAAAAAGTCCCAAAATAAGCGTAATCAGAGTGGGTAATCCTAAACAGTTCAAGATAAAATGGTAGCACTCTTTAAAAGTCCTAAATGAAAAGAGGCGTGATTTTTTGGTGATATAAAGGAGAAGACTAGCTCCAAGAGAGACAATGAAGAAATTCAATCCAAAGAGGAAGCTTGCACCAAGAACGAGAAAGAGACTGATATAGACCCGATTTTGTTGGTACCAATCTTTAGAAATGGCTTGGGTTAAATCTTCCTTGCTCTGGAAACTCTCCGTTTGAATCGCGTGGTAGCGAATGCGAGTTAGTTCCTTACTTTCCTTACTGATGACGAGTTCTTCGGTATCAAAATGAAGTTGCAAGTCCTTTGGCAATTCCTTGCTTTGGCTCGGGCCAATCAAAAGAGAAGGCTGCTGATTCTTCGTACCTGAGTAGTTCAGCTTTCCATCTACGATTTGTGCATTCTCTGACAAGTCCATGATGGCTTCATCTGTCAGTGGAGTATAGACATTATCGATAAAGGTATCCAGTGGATACGTTTCCTGTGAGCTGTTTTGAATGGCAATCGGAACCATAGACAAACTGATGAGGAAAATGCTCGTAAAGAGAAGCTGAAACCAGTTGAGACCGAAACGTTTTGATAGGGGCTTACGAAATCCCCAAATACTTGAAAAATATGAAAATGGATATGGAAGCATTTGTATCTTTCTAAAAGGTGTTTTCTATATGAGTATTATTATATAGAGAAATGTGCTTTATTTCAAGTCTAGTAGATAAATTGCTTACTGAAAAGCTGATTTTGCTACTATTTGCAGTCTTGTGTCTAATCTTTCAACTTTAGAAACAAGATCAAAATGAAAAAGGGTGGCGGGGATAAATTATCCCTTGTCGCCACCACTTGTAAGTCCTGAAACAAAGTTCTTTTGTAGGAAGAAGAAGAGAATACAGATTGGAAGGGCGATGAGGATAGCACCTGCTGAGAAGTAGGCAATCTTCAAGTTTTTCACATTGCTGACAAAGGTCTGTAGACCAACGGCAACTGTAAAGTATTCTTTCTCACGAAGCAAGAAACTAGAGAGGATATAGTCTCCGAAAGGTCCCATGAAGGCCCAGAGCGCTTGTACTGCAACCATTGGACGAACGAGTGGGAGAACAATTTGCCAGAAGCGACGGAAGTGTCCTGCACCATCTAGTTTTGCTGATTCATCAAGAGACATTGGTACTGTGTCGAAGTAACCTTTCATCAACCAAGCGTTCATTGGGATACCACCACCGACATATAGGAAGATGAGGAACCAGCTATGGTTAAGGGCGTTCAACATAAGGGCCATAACGAAGAAGGCTGTCAAAGCGGCCATAGTTGGCACCATTTGGATGATCAAGAAGAAGACCAAACTTTGTTTACGAGCCAAGAAGTTGTAACGGCTGTAGGCGTAACCAGCAAGTACGATGATACTTGTTTGAACAGCCATTGTAATCAAAGCGATAATCAAAGTGTTGAGGTACCAAGTGCCGTACAAGGTTTCAGTGAAGAGCCCTTGGAAGTTGGCAAAGCTAAAGTCGACGTTAGCATCTAGTTTAAAAGCTACGACGTTACCAGTCTTGAAGGCTGACATAATAGTAATCAAAAGTGGATAGATAATCACGATTGAAAGACCAATCAAGTAGAGGTAAGTGAGGGTTTGAGTCAGTCTACGTTTGAGTTTGATTGAGTTATTCATCTTAGACGTCCTCCATATCAAATGCGTGTAGTTTCTTGAATGCGATCATAGAGATAGAGATGACAATGATAGAGATGATCAAGGTAACAGCTGCCGCCATAGAGTATTGAGGAGATGTACCTGTTGTCAAACGATAAATCCATGAGATCAAGATATCAGTTGAACCGGCTCCACCACCAACGCTACCAGGACCTCCGCCGTTGAAGAGGTACATGATAGAGAAGTTGTTAAAGTTGAAGGTGTATTGGCTGATCAATGTTGGTGCTGCAACAGCCAAAATCATAGGGAAAGTGATGTTGCGGAATTTTTGCCAAGCATTGGCACCATCGATATAAGCCGCTTCGTAGAGGTCGTTAGGAATTGACTGCAAGATACCCAAAGTCAAAACGTAGATGTATGGGAATCCTAGCCAACCTTGCATCATAATCAAGGCAATCTTGGTCCAAGTTGGGTCTGTTTTCCAAGGGATAAGAGCACCGTCAAGGAAAGGAAGAACCTTAGCCAAGATAGGCAATACTTGAGTGTTGATCGCTCCGACACTATCGTTAAACATGTTTGAGAATGTCAAGATAGTGATGAAGGCTGGAACAGCCCAAGGAAGAAGGAAAATAACACCAAAGATACGTTTTCCTTTGATAAATGGTTGGTTAGCAATGATAGCGGTGAAGATACCAATCACAATCTGCAAAGTAGAAGCAGACAAGGCCCAGATGATGGTCCAAGAAAGAACCGCACCGAAGGCTGAACGGAAGGTACTTAAGCTCCAGATGTTTGTAAAGTTAGTCAAACCAACCCAGTCCAACAATTTGTTTGGTGGCAAGTGTTGGAAGTCATAGTTGGTAAAGGCAATCATCAAGGTTACGATAACTGGGAAGATAATCGCAAATGTCATAGCGACGTAAGATGGGATGATCAAGAGGTAAGGGAAACCATTCTCATAAATACCTTTGATCATATCTTTAAAAGTACGTGGGACAGGAATTCCATTGTTAATACGTTTTGCGATTGTATGTGCATCTTTAATATTTGAGAAATAAAAGAGCACATAAACGACTACAAAGATTAAATGGAAGGCACCACGAATCAGCATAAAGAGGGAATTATCACGACCTGGCTTGTCACCAAGAGTGATCAAATTGTGCAATTCCGGCGCAGCAAGTGCTAGGAAATAAAGAACAAATACGATAGTTACACCAAGGAAGATAAAACCTTTGGCCTTTTGTTTATTGTAAATCTGTCCTAACCCAGGAATCACTGAAAGCAAGGCTGCTTTGCTAGGTTGTTGGTTTTCCATGAATACTCCTTTCATAGGATACGAGATTGAAGTTTGTCTCCAATCACTAGATAGGCAACTGCAATCATTCGTAAATTTATAAAATCAAAGGGGGATTTGTATTCTCCCCCCTTGTAACGAATTCAATTATTCACCAAATTTTTGTTTGATTGTTTCTTTGATCAATGTTACAGCATCGTTAGCAGCTGTCTTAGCATCTTTTTTACCACTTACAGCGTCAAAGAGCATTGTTTTAGCTGGATCCCAAACTGCAGACATTTGAGAAATGTTTGGCATTGGTTGAGCGTTCTTGAACTGTTTGATAACAGCTGTTGTCAACTCATCGTTTTTACCTTCAGCGTATGAACGAGCTTCAGTGTTAGCTGGGATTTCGTTAGTTGCATCGTAGAATGCTTTTTGTTGTTCAGTTGAAACAAGGAAGTCTACAAATTTTTGTGCAGCTTCAAGGTTCTTAGTGCTTGATGGGATGATCCAAGCTTTACCACCACCGAATGGTGTGTATTCTTTACCATTTGGAAGAGTTGGAATAGTAGCAACACCGTAGTTTACTTTAGCATCTTTGAATGCTTGAGCTTTCCAAGGACCGTCGATGATAGCAGCTGTTTTACCTTCTTGGAATTGAGTTTGGATCAAGTTTGCAGCACCTTCAGTATCTTGCATACCTTTAGGCCATTTTTCGTACCAAGATTTAGCGTAGTTGACACCAGTGATAGAACCGTCGTTTGCAAGACCGATGTCTTTAGCGTCTTTACCGTTTTGTCCGAATACGTAACCACCGTTACCAGCAAGGAGTCCGTATGCGTAGTAGAAGTTTGTCCAGTCAGCTAGGAATGCAGTAGTTTTGCCATCTTCACCAGCGAAAGCGTATTTGCTGTCTTTAGCAAGTTCTTCTAATTCAGCAAAAGTTTTTGGAGCTTCTTTAAGCAAGTCTTTGTTGTAGTACATAACAAGTGACTCAATAACGGCAGGAGCACCGTAAACTTTACCGTCAGCAGCTGTTACAAGAGATTTAGTTTTATCATCTGTTTTTGCACCATCGCTCAAAGTAACTTCTGAAAGTTGTCCGTCAGTACCAAGGCTACCTACGCGGTCGTATGGTGCCATCATAACGTCAGCAGCTTGACCTGATTGGTTGTCAAGTGAAAGTTTGTCAAGTCCACCAAGTTGGTCACCTGATTTGATGTTAACTTTTGTACCTGATTCTTTTTCATAAGCTGCAGCAACTTTTTCAGCGTAGGCTTTGTATTGGTCTTCAACGTAGAAAGTGATTTCTTTTGCTTCAGATGAACCAGAATCAGCAGCCTTATCAGCAGTTTTGCTTCCGCAAGCTACCAAAAGTAAGCTAGCAAGAGTAGCAGTTCCAAGCACAGCAGCGCTCTTCATGAATTTAGATGACATAGTGTATTCCTCCTAAAGAATAACAAAAATAATTTAATGAGAAAACGCAAACGTTTTCTTTTACGAACTTAGTATAGCACAAACAGAAAACGGTTGCAAGCGTTTTTAGGAAATTTTTTAAAAAAATTTTAAGGTTTCAAACATTTGTTAAAGCCCATATATAGGAAAGAACTTAAAATGTTTGTTTTTTTTGAATTGAAAATATATTAGGAAAACGATTGCGTAAATTCGGCTCGGTTTTTCAGAAAATAGAGCAGATATTGGGAATGAATTATCTTAAATCAGAAAATCTTTAAAATTTTTTCGCTTATTTCATAAAATATCAGTGGCAACAAGTTTTGTTTGATTAAAATAATTCAAAAAAATTTTTTAAAAACGCTTGCATTTGTTTTTGAAATGCGTTATACTTAAATTAACGCAAACGTTTGCGCCTTAATTGCGCAACGTTTTATAACAAACACATGAGGTGCTATTATGAAAAAACGTCAAAGTGGTGTGTTGATGCACATCTCTTCTCTGCCAGGAGCATACGGGATTGGATCATTTGGCCAGACTGCCTATGATTTCGTTGATTTCTTGGTTCGTACGAAGCAACGTTACTGGCAAATCCTCCCTCTCGGGACAACAAGCTATGGAGATTCTCCATACCAATCATTCTCGGCCTTTGCTGGAAATACGCATTTTATAGACCTTGATATCTTGGTAGAGCAAGGCTTGCTCGAATCCAGTGATCTTAAAGGTGTTGACTTTGGTAGCGATGCATCTGAAGTTGACTATGCGAAGATTTATTACGCACGTCGTCCACTTTTAGAAAAAGCAGTGAAACGCTTCTTGGAAGTGGGGGATGTCAAGGATTTTGAGAAGTTTGCTCAAGACAACCAATCATGGCTTGAACTCTTCGCAGAGTATATGGCTATCAAAGAGCATTTTAACAATCTTGCTTGGACAGAATGGCCAGATGCAGATGCTCGTGCTCGTAAAGCTTCAGCGCTTGAAAGCTACCGTGAGAAATTGGCAGACAAGTTGGTTTACAACCGTGTGACTCAATACTTCTTCTTCCAACAATGGTTGAAATTGAAAGCCTACGCTAACGACAACCACATCGAGATTGTTGGAGATATGCCTATCTATGTTGCGGAAGATTCAAGCGACATGTGGGCAAATCCACATCTCTTCAAGACAGATGCAAATGGTAAAGCAACCTGCATCGCAGGATGCCCACCAGATGAGTTTTCTGCTACTGGTCAGCTTTGGGGGAACCCAATCTATGACTGGGAAGCAATGGACAAAGACGGGTACAAATGGTGGATTGAACGCTTGCGCGAAAGCTTCAAAATCTACGATATCGTTCGTATCGACCACTTCCGCGGTTTCGAATCTTACTGGGAAATTCCTGCTGGTTCCGATACAGCAGCACCTGGTAAATGGGTGAAAGGTCCTGGCTACAAACTCTTTGCAGCCGTTAAGGAAGAGCTTGGTGAGCTAAACATCATCGCAGAAGACCTTGGTTTCATGACAGATGAAGTCATCGAGTTGCGTGAACGCACTGGCTTCCCAGGAATGAAGATTCTTCAATTTGCCTTCAACCCAGAAGACGAAAGTATCGATAGCCCACACTTGGCACCTGCCAACTCTGTTATGTACACAGGAACACACGATAACAATACAGTTCTTGGTTGGTACCGTAATGAGATCGACGATCCAACTCGTGAATACATGGCTCGTTACACGAACCGTAAAGAGTACGAAACAGTGCCACACGCAATGCTTCGCACAGTATTTTCATCAGTTAGCTTCATGGCTATTGCAACTATGCAAGATTTGCTAGAGCTAGATGAGGCAGCTCGCATGAACTTCCCATCTACTCTTGGTGGAAACTGGTCATGGCGTATGACAGCAGACCAACTCACACCAGCTGTTGAAGAAACTTTGCTTGACTTGACTACAATTTATCGCCGAATCAATGAAAATTTGGTAGAATTAAAGAAATAAGACAATATCAGGAGACACATAAACATGTTACCATTAAACGAATTTGTACAAAAACGTTACAATAAAACTATTGCAGAATGTAGCAATGAAGAGCTTTACCTTGCTCTTCTCAACTACAGCAAGCTTGCTAGCAGCCAAAAACCAGTCAACACTGGTAAGAAAAAAGTTTACTACATCTCAGCTGAGTTCTTGATCGGTAAACTCTTGTCAAACAACTTAATTAACCTCGGACTTTACGACGATGTGAAAAAAGAACTTGCAGCTGCAGGTAAAGAGTTGATCGAAATCGAAGAAGTAGAATTGGAACCATCACTTGGTAACGGTGGTTTGGGACGTTTGGCAGCCTGCTTTATCGACTCAATCGCTACACTTGGTTTGAATGGTGATGGTGTTGGTTTGAACTACCACTTCGGTCTTTTCCAACAAGTTCTTAAAAACAACCAACAAGAAACAATTCCTAACGCTTGGTTGACAGAACAAAACTGGTTGGTACGCTCAAGCCGTAGCTACCAAGTGCCATTTGCACACTTCACATTGACATCTACTCTTTACGATATCGATGTACCTGGTTACAAGACAGCTACTAAAAACCGCTTGCGTTTGTTTGACTTGGATTCAGTTGATTCTTCTATCATCGAAGATGGTATCAACTTTGACAAGACAGATATCGCTCGCAACTTGACTCTCTTCCTTTACCCAGATGACAGCGACAAGCAAGGTGAATTGCTCCGTATCTTCCAACAATACTTCATGGTTTCAAACGGTGCACAATTGATCATCGACGAAGCAATCGAAAAAGGAAGCAACTTGCATGACCTTGCGGACTATGCAGTTGTACAAATCAATGATACTCACCCATCAATGGTGATTCCTGAATTGATTCGTCTCTTGACTGCACGTGGTATCGAACTTGATGAAGCAATCTCAATCGTCCGTAGCATGACTGCCTACACTAACCACACAATCCTTGCTGAAGCCCTTGAAAAATGGCCTCTTGAATTCTTGGAAGAAGTGGTTCCTCACTTGGTACCAATCATCAAAGAATTGGACCGTCGTGTGAAAGCAGAATACAAAGACCCAGCTGTTCAAATCATTGATGAAAACGACCGTGTACACATGGCTCACATGGATATCCACTATGGATACAGCGTAAACGGGGTGGCAGCACTCCACACTGAGATCTTGAAGAATTCAGAGTTGAAAGCTTTCTACGACATCTACCCAGAAAAATTCAACAACAAAACAAACGGTATCACATTCCGTCGTTGGCTCATGCATGCCAACCCAAGACTATCTCACTACTTGGATGAGATTATTGGAGAGGGATGGCACCATGAAGCAGATGAGCTTGAAAAACTCTTGTCTTACGAAGACAAAGCAGCTGTCAAAGAAAAATTGGAAAGCATCAAGGCTCACAACAAACGTAAATTGGCTCGTCACTTGAAAGATCACCAAGGTGTGGAAATCAATACAAACTCTATCTTTGATATCCAAATCAAACGTCTTCACGAGTACAAACGCCAACAAATGAACGCTTTGTATGTGATTCACAAATACCTTGATATCAAGGCTGGTAACATCCCTGCTCGTCCAATCACAGTCTTCTTTGGTGGTAAAGCAGCTCCTGCCTACACAATCGCCCAAGACATCATTCACTTGATCCTTTGCTTGTCAGAAGTGATTGCAAATGATCCAGAAGTAGCTCCACACTTGCAAGTGGTTATGGTTGAAAACTACAACGTTACTGCAGCAAGCTTCCTTATCCCAGCATGTGATATCTCAGAACAAATCTCACTTGCTTCTAAAGAAGCTTCAGGTACTGGTAACATGAAATTCATGTTGAACGGTGCTTTGACTCTTGGTACTATGGACGGTGCTAACGTGGAAATCGCTGAGTTGGTTGGCGACGAAAACATCTATATCTTTGGTGAAGATTCAGAAACTGTTATCGACCTTTACGCAAAAGCAGCTTACAAATCAAGCGAATTCTATGCTCGTGAAGCTATCAAACCTTTGGTTGACTTCATTGTGAGCGATGCTGTTCTTGCAGTAGGTAAGAAAGAACGCTTGGAACGTCTTTACAACGAATTGATCAACAAAGACTGGTTCATGACTCTCCTTGACTTGGAAGACTACATTAAAGTCAAAGAGCAAATGCTTGCTGACTACGAAGACCGCGACGCATGGTTGGATAAAGTCATCGTTAACATTGCCAAAGCAGGATTCTTCTCATCTGACCGTACAATCGCTCAGTACAACGAAGATATCTGGCACTTGAACTAAGATACAAATTTATACTAATACATTTTGTAAAAAAGCGAGTTTCGATTGAAATTCGCTTTTTTTGAATAATGTTGATTTGAATCAATCTGGTCTAAAAAGAGAGAAATCATAGACGTATTGAAGGTTTAACACTCTCTTTCAACCTCATGCTTCTTCTTAGTTGATTACCTCACATTTCTTGTATCCGCTTACACGAAGTGTTATAATATGATTGCAGGAAAGAAGGTGTTCTTATGTGGAAAAAATATTTTTCAAAATATAAATGGACTGATTTATTTTGGATACTATTTGTGATTTGGTCATGCCTTTATATGGGTAATAGTAGTTCCTTTCCACTGACTCATCAAGAAATCTCTTTTCATGGATGTTGTTATGGGGCATCACTTGCCTCATTTCACTTGCTATTTATTGATAAATTTGTTATTTCGAATCGAAAATAAATGGAGAGGTTAAAATTTTTTCCACTTTTCGGATAGACAGTTGAAAAATCGCGATTTATACCCACACCTCAAGAGGAGGTGCGGGTTTTGTCTTATCTGAAAGTTTTATTTACAGTGCTTTCCCAACCAAAATCTCTGCCTCAATGGTAATCTCTGTCAGTTGACTCCAGTCAATTTTGGTCTGGTCAACATGAAAGAGAAGGGGGATCATGCTAAGTAAAGCTTGGCGTTGCTCGGCTGTGATGGGTTTGGTTAGGGAAGCTATTTGGATAGATTGGATGCTGAAGTATTCCTGGAAATGTTCCTTGATATCTTGGTTGGAATAGTCCTTGTTTGTCAGCTGGTCTTGTACCCTTTGACGGATTTCTTTGAGGTGATTTTCAGTCGGGATGACCTTGATCAAGATGCCATCTTTGGATAAAACGCGACGGAATTCCCCATAGTTGGCAGGTGAAAAGATGTCGAGCAGGATATCCATACTGGCGTCTTTTATAGGAAGTCGAGCCAGGTCACCGACAAACCAATTAACTGACCAGTTGAGTTCACTTTTAGCTGCGATTTGGACCGAGTCTTTTGAAATGTCAAAGGCATAGAAGGTTTTATCAGAGTGACTTTCTTGGAGTTTACGAGAGTAGAAACCTTCGCCACAACCGATATCCAAGACTGTTTTTGCGGATGGATTAGTTGTTAGTAAGTCCGAGATACCTTCTAAAATAGCCTGATAAAAACCAGCTTCAAGAATTTGCTGGCGGTTTTGGAAGTTTTCCTTGTCGTAGTTGGCAGATTGCTTGATTTGCGGAGCCAAGTTGACATAGCCGAATTTTGCCAGATCAAAAGAATGGCGGTTGCTACACTTGAGGCTAGACTCTACCAAGGCCAGATTTTCTTGGCAGATAGGGCAGGAAAAGGCAGTCGCAGAAGCAAAACGCTGAAGTTTGGGTTTGAGGTTTGTATTCATAGTTTAAGTGTATCAAAAGAGGCAAATGAAAGCAACTTTAGAAATAAGTAGATGGGAGATTCAGTAGAAATAAAACTAATTCTCCAATTTATAGAATAAAATTGCTTTTATATCTAAATTTCTATATAATAATGATAAGGAGGAAATAAGTATGTTAAAAGAAGTATTAACCGTTGCAAAAGTTGCGAAAAAATCATCACTCTTTTTGGGTGGTGTCGCATTTGGTACCCTTGGTTTGAAAATCTTGGCAAGTAAGGAAGCTAAAAAAGGTTATTCTAAAGCTTTGGCTAAGGCTTACAAGTTGAAAGACGGGCTAGATGCATCTGTTTCTGTTGTGAAACAACATGGAGACGATGTCTTGCAAGATGCCAAATATTTGTACGAGCAAGAGAAAAAAGAAGAGCAATTAGATAGCCTTATAGGAGAATAATATGTCTTTTAAAGTGCTACATAGAGGATACCAACATATCCGACTATCATCTTCTTTTTCACTCACCTTGGATATTCAAGACTATCTTCGTTCCTTGGCGAGAGATGAAAAGGGGATTGAGTCTATCCAGTTTTACATGGATCAACAGCACTTTACTCTACGCATAAAAGAAGGCTTTTCTGTATTAGATAATGCAGAAGCCTTTTTAAAAAGAATTGATAAAGGGAAAGTTTCTGAGTTGATGACTCTTCCCATTCGTAGAGAAGAGAGTGCTTATTCTATTGTTTCAGGTGCAGCGATTAAGCGTGTACTTTTTCGTAGTTTTGTGCCGTATCCTATTCGCTATATATGGACTTGTTATCAGGCTTTGGGTTATATTAGAGAAGCCTATCAAACACTAGCGCGTAAGGAACTAACGATGGAAGTCTTGGACTGTTCGGCGATTTTATTGTCCTTGTTTATGAACCAATCCAAGACAGCTAGCAATATCATGTTTATGCTTGATTTGGGGAATCATTTAGATCAGTGGTCTTTGAAAAAAACTGCAACAGATTTAGAACAAAGCCTTCTTGCAAAAGAGAGCGACGTATTCTTAGTACAGGGCGATACGGTTGTTAGTATCAAGAGTTCCGATGTTCAAATAGGAGATGTCTTGGTCCTATCTCAAGGAAATGAAATTCTGTTTGATGGACAAGTAGTTTCAGGTTTAGGTATGGTCAACGAAAGTTCCTTGACGGGAGAGAGTTTTCCAGTTGAAAAAAGAGAGTCTGATTTGGTTTGTGCAAATACAGTATTAGAAACTGGAGAGTTACGCATTCGTGTAACCGATAATCAGATGAACAGCCGGATTTTACAACTGATTGAGTTAATGAAGAAATCTGAAGAAAACAAGAAAACGAAACAACGCTATTTCATCAAGATGGCGGATAAGGTCGTCAAATATAATTTCTTGGGGGCTGGGCTAACTTACCTATTAACAGGTTCTTTTTCTAAGGCTATTTCTTTCCTATTAGTCGATTTCTCCTGCGCTTTGAAAATCTCTACTCCTGTAGCTTATTTGACAGCTATCAAGGAGGGGTTGAACCGTGAAATGGTGATTAAGGATGGGGATGTTCTGGAGAAATATCTGGAAGTTGATACTTTCTTGTTTGATAAGACGGGAACAATCACAACTAGTTATCCTATAGTTGAAAAGGTGTTACCTTTTGGGGACTATAGTGAGGAAGATATTCTCAGAATCAGTGCCTGTCTTGAGGAACACATTTATCATCCTATTGCTAATGCCATCGTCAAGCAAGCTGAGATAGAGGGAATTGAACATGAGGAAATGCATGGGAAACTCCAATATATTGCAAGCAAGGGGATCAAATCTCATATAGATGGCCAACCAGTTCTTATTGGGAATTATGTCTTGATGCAGGATGAGCAGATTCATATCAGTTCAGAACAAAATGCTTTAATTGAAGAGTACAAGAGTCACTACAATCTCTTATTCTTGGCTTATCAGAATGAATTGATTGGAATGTTCTGCATTCATACTCCTTTGAGAAAAGAAGCAAAAGCAGCCTTGGAGAAACTTAAGGCACAAGGGAAAAAATTGATTCTGGCAACAGGGGACACCTTGGTTAGGACAGAGGAATTAGTCAAAGATTTGCCCTTTGATCAGGTCTATACAGACTTGAAACCTGATGGGAAATTTGAGTTAGTAGAGGAACTGCAGAAAGCAGGTCACACGATTTTGATGGTTGGAGATGGATTGAATGACTCAGCGGCTCTAACCCTATCAGATATCGGTGTGGTGATGAATGAGAGTGCAGATATTTCTAAGCAGATGAGCGATATCTTATTGTTAGATAATCGTTTGGATTTCTTCCAAGAGTTGGATTGGCTATCATCATCTTTGCAAACACTCATCAAGAAGAATATTCAAGATACCGTTGTCGTAAATAGTAGTTTGATTGGCTTTGGCTTGTTTAATTGGCTCAGTCCTTCAAACCTCTCTATCCTACATAATCTAACAACCTTACGCATAGTCCTGCGTAGCCTGTCTATTAAGGGATAGGTGGGGACTATTCACAGCAAAAAGGAGTTACCTTTCTCGAGGGTAACTCCTTTGTTTATAGGTAAATGTTTAACAATTTAGTAAGTCAACACAAAGTATTTCTTCTTCCCGCGGCGGATAACAGTGAGTTCGTTTTCTAACTTATCTGCGTCACTCAAGACATAGTCAAGGTCTTGGATACGGTCGCCGTTGACGTAGATAGCTCCGTTTTGGACGTCTTCACGGGCTTGGCGTTTTGAATTCACCACACCAGATGACACGAGGAGTTCCACGATATTGTGGTTTTCGTCTGCTTTTACTTGGTAGTTTGGCACTCCACGAAGTCCTTGTTTGAGTTCTTTGACAGAAAGGTTTTTGATGTTTCCAGCAAAGAGTTGCTCGGTGATGTTAAGGGCTTCTTTGTAAGCTTCTTCTCCGTGAACAAGAGTCACGACTTCACGAGCGAGGACCTTTTGTGCCAAGCGTTCGTGTGGAGCCGCTTCAAACTCTTTGCGGATGTCTTCAATCTCATCGAGTGACAAGAAGGTAAAGATTTTCAAGAAGCGAACAGCGTCAGCATCCATCACGTTCATCCAGAATTGGTACATTTCGTATGGAGAAGTCTTTTCAGGGTTAAGCCAAACTGCGTTTCCTTCTGACTTACCAAATTTCTTACCAGTTGCGTCTGTGATGAGTGGAACAGTGATCACGTGACCAGTCTTGTCAGCCTTACGACGAAGCAATTCGGTACCAGCTGTCATATTTCCCCACTGGTCAGAACCACCGATTTGCAGAGTAACATTGTAGTCTTGGTTAAGGACATAGAAGTCGTACCCTTGCATGATTTGGTAGGCAAACTCAGTGTAAGAAATCCCTGTCTCGATCCGTTTCTTCACAGATTCCTTACTCATCATGTAGTTGACAGTGAAGTATTTTCCGACGTCACGGAGGAAGTCAATGAAGCTGATACTGCCAAACCAGTCGTAGTTGTTGACCATGACAGCCTTATTTTCACCATTTTCAAAGTCAAGAAAACGAGAAAGTTGCCCTTGGATAGACTTGACCCAGCCCTCTACTGTGTCTTTTGTTTGGAGACTACGCTCAGCATCTTTGAAGGACGGATCTCCGATGAGACCTGTAGCACCGCCAACGAGCGCATATGGTTTATGACCTGCTAACTGCAAGCGACGACTGGTCAAGATTGCGACAAGGTGGCCGAGGTGAAGGCTATCAGCAGTTGGATCGTAGCCAGTATAATAAGAAACTTGACCTTCTTCTAGGGCTTTACGCAAAGCTTCTTCATCAGTCGTTTGAAAAATCAAACCACGCTCTTTTAGCTCATCAAAAATGTGCATGTGTCTTTTCTCCTTTATAAAATATTGTTTCTACCTATTGTATCACAAACTCGGACAATAGCCTAGTGGAATAGGGAAGAAAGTGGCTATTTTATTGAAAGTTTCCCTTTTATGGTATAATAGAGAAAGCGAGGACATTCATGAAAGAAAGAATTAATGAATTAAAAACAAAAATGCTGCATTTTTTCCAGCAGCTAATGCAACGAATTGTAAAATGGAAGAAAAGACTAGCAGAAAAACTGGCTAATAAGAAAACCGGTAAAAAGGGGGCCTCTTCTGACAAAGTTAGAAAGGCTGGGTCTATTTTTGCTAAAGTTTTGAGTGGGTTTAAAATAGTTTTTAACACTCTCTTTATCCTAGGCTTTATCGGTGGACTGTTTGGCGCTGGTGTAGCTATGGGTTATGGAGTCGCTCTATTTGACAAGGCCCAGGTCCCTCAAGCAGAAGAGTTGGTCAAGCAAGTGAAGGATATTGCCTCCATCTCAGAAATCACTTATTCTGACGGCAGTACCATTGCCTCGATCGAGGGCGATTTATTGCGCACTTCAGTCGCTTCAGATGCTATCTCAGACAACCTTAAGAAAGCCATTGTTGCGACAGAGGACGAGCATTTCAATGAGCACAAGGGAGTTGTGCCTAAGGCCGTTATTCGTGCGACCTTGGGAACCTTTGTCGGTCTAGGCTCGTCTAGTGGTGGTTCGACCTTGACCCAGCAGGTCATCAAGCAGCAAGTGGTGGGGGATGCTCCAACTCTAGCTCGTAAGGCTAAAGAGATTATTGATGCTCTAGCTTTAGAACGGGCTATGGGTAAGGATGAGATTTTGACAACCTACCTTAACATAGCTCCTTTTGGTCGCAATCATAAAGGTCAAAATATTGCAGGTGCCCAGCAGGCTGCAGAAGGAATCTTTGGGGTCAATGCTTCGGATTTAACGATCCCTCAAGCTGCCTTTATCGCAGGGTTGCCACAGAGTCCAATCAGTTATTCTCCTTATGAATCTGATGGTAGTATGAAGAGTGATGAGGACATGGCTTTGGGAATTAAGCGTGCCAAGGATGTCCTCTACAATATGTACCGGACAGGGGCTCTAAGTCAGGAAGACTACGATAAGTACAAAGATTATGACTTTAAGAAAGACTTCCTACCATCAGGTAGTGTTAGTGGTACTTCGCGTGACTATCTCTACTATGCAACCTTGGCAGAAGCTACTGACCGCATGTACGACTACCTTGTCCAACGAGATAATGTCTCTGCGCAAGAATTAAAGAATGAGTCCATTCAGAAATCCTATCGCGATTTAGCCACTAAGGAAATTGAAAATGGTGGATATAAGATTACGACAACTATCAATAAAAATGTTCATGCTGCGATGCAAAATGCGGTTGCGACCTACGGCTATCTGCTAGATGATTCGACAGGCCAGCCTGAGGTGGGGAATGTCCTCATGGACAACCAAACGGGAGCTATCCTTGGATTTGTTGGTGGTCGTAATTATCAAGAAAATCAGAACAATCACGCTATCGATACCAAGCGTTCTCCAGCTTCAACCACAAAACCTATATTGGCCTATGGTATCGCTATTGACCAAGGTTTGATGGGAAGTGCAAGTATCTTGTCAAACTATCCGACAAACTTTTCAAACGGGAATCCCATCATGTATGTCAATAGTCCTGGTACGGGCATGATGACATTGGGAGAAGCCCTTAACTACTCATGGAATATCCCAGCCTACTGGACGTATCGTACGCTTCGAGAGAAGGGTGTGGATGTCAAAGGCTATATGGAAAAAATGGGTTACGAAATCCCAGAATATGGGATTGAAAGTTTACCGATGGGTGGGGGGATTGACGTTACAGTTGCCCAGCATACCAACGGGTATCAGACTCTAGCCAACAACGGAGTTTACCATAAGAAACATATGATCGCAAAGATCGAGTCAACGGATGGCCGACTGGTATACGAGCACAAGGATGAGCCTGTCCAGGTTTATTCAAAAGCGACAGCAACCATCATGCAAAGTCTCCTTCGGGATGTTATCTCGTCTCGGATTACTTCAAGTTTCCAGACGGACTTGACTACTATCAATCCATCCCTAGCTCGTGCTGACTGGATCGGAAAAACTGGTACGACCAATGAAGATGAAAATATGTGGCTCATGCTTTCTACACCTCGCTTGACTTTGGGTGGCTGGTTAGGTCACGATGATAACCGACCACTAGCCAAAGGAGCAGGCCACTACCGTAATGCCAACTATATGGCCCACTTGGTCAATGCTATCCAACAAGCTGAACCTGGAATATGGGGGAATGAGCGCTTTAATCTGGATCCAAGTGTGACCAAGTCGCAAGTTCTCCGGTCTACAGGCCAAAAGCCCGGCAAAGTTTCCATCAATGGTAAGGAAATCGAACTTTCTGGATCAACAGTAACGAGCTACTGGGCGACTAAAGAAGGTGCCCCAGTGACCACCTATCGCTTTGCTATTGGAGGAAGCGATGCAGATTATCTGAACGCATGGAAGAATATTCTAGGAAGCATTCCAGCAGTGACTCCTCCAAGCTCAAGTTCAAGCAGTAGCTCTGGAAGTTCAAGTTCGAGTGGAAATACTCAAAGTGGTTCTTCAGGACGTTCACGTCTATTTAATCGTTAAGAAAGAGTAGTAGCAAGGTTAGTAATTTCTCCTTGTTGCTACTTTTTTCTTTGTTGGTTTCGTGTTACAATAATAATATGAATCATTATCAGAAAAAGATTGTTAAGGGAACACTATACTCGCTACTCTCAGGCCTAATCTGGGGGATTTGTGGGATTTTAGGAGAGTATTTTTTCACTCATTATCCAGTGTCTTCTGGATGGATTACTTCTATGCGTTTACTAGTGGCGGGGAGTTTGGTTTTAGGTCTATCTGCCTTTCAGTTGCGTAGCCGCTTGTTGGACATCTGGCGTGATAAGAAAAATTATCTACCTTTTTTAGCCTATGCTATTCTAGGTATTTTTTCTGTGCAGTTTTTCTTCTATCTTTGCGTTGAGTATTCCAATGCGACGACGGCGACCATTTTGCAATTTATCAGCCCTGTTTTTATCCTGTTTTACAATCGAATCATTTACCAGAAGAAGGCTTCTATTACAGCTGTGTTCTATGTTTTGATTGCCATGCTAGGTGTTTTTTTGATGGCTACAAAAGGGGATTTGTCCCAGTTATCCATGACACCTTTGGCTCTAGTGACAGGTTTGCTCAGTGCAGTAGGGGTCATGTTTAATGTTATCCTTCCTCAACGCTTTGCACGGCGCTACGGATTTGTTCCGACTGTTGGTTGGGGGATGATTCTGGCAGGTCTCTTTAGTAATTTCCTTTACCCTATTTATCAGATAAGTTTTCAAGTGGATCTGGTAAGTGTGCTGATTTGTCTGACGATTGCCGTGTTTGGTACTGCTTTTGCCTTCTTCCTATCTATGAAGGCTGTGTCACTCGTTTCCCCGCTGGTTGTATCGGTGGTGAGTGCTAGCGAACCGCTCTCTTCAGCTTTATTAAGTGTTCTTTTTCTGGGATTGGTCATGGATGGTTTTTTGGCCTTGGCTATGGTGTTGATTATCGTTCCGATGATTTTTTTATCTGTAGAAGAAGCAAAACAAGCCAGGTAAAGATGATTATTTGATAGTTGAGGCTTCAAATTTGAAGCCTTTTTTGGTAGAATAGGTATCATTATAACGAACCAGGAGGCACCTATGACTGCTACAAAAATGAACGCTCAAGAAATTATCCAATTTATCGCCAATGCGGAAAAGAAAACCAGTGTCAAAGTAACTTTTGAGGGAGAACTTGCAACTGCTGTGCCAAGCTCTGTTGTCAAACTAGGAAATGTTTTATTCGGAGACTGGAAGGACGTGGCTCCGCTTCTTGAAGGTTTGGTAGAAAATCAAGATTACGTTGTCGAGCAAGATGCTCGTAATTCTGCAGTTCCTTTGTTAGATAAACGTGCTATCAATGCTCGTATCGAGCCAGGTGCTATTATCCGTGACCAGGTTGAAATTGGTGACAATGCTGTTATCATGATGGGAGCTGTTATCAATATCGGTGCTGAAATCGGTGCTGGAACCATGATTGACATGGGTGCCATCCTTGGAGGTCGTGCTATCGTTGGGAAAAACAGTCACGTTGGTGCAGGTGCAGTTTTGGCAGGTGTGATTGAGCCAGCTAGTGCTGAACCAGTCCGTGTCGGAGACAATGTTCTTATCGGTGCCAATGCAGTGGTTATCGAAGGAGTTCAAATCGGTAGTGGTTCAGTTGTCGCAGCAGGAGCTATTGTTACCCAGGATGTCCCAGAAAACGTGGTAGTAGCAGGTGTTCCAGCTCGCATCATCAAAGAGATTGATGCCCAAACTCAACAAAAAACAGCGCTAGAGGATGCGCTTCGTACCTTGTAATTGTAAAAGTAAAAAAGAGGCGGAACCCTTTTTCCAGCCTCTTTCTTCTATCAAAAGGAGGACCGATAGATGTTAGATTTGATTCAGACTAGACGAGATTTACACCAGATTCCAGAGATTGGCTTGGAAGAGTTCAAGACTCAGGCTTATTTGCTGGATGTGATTGAAAAATTGATTACGGGCAAGGACTTTGTTCAAGTTCGTACTTGGCGGACAGGGATTTTGGTCTACCTGCAGGGAAGTCAGCCGGAACGAACCATTGGTTGGCGAACAGACATTGATGGTCTGCCTATCGTCGAACAAACAGGTCTACCTTTCGCCTCTCAACACCAAGGTCGCATGCATGCCTGTGGCCATGATTTTCATATGACTATTGCCTTGGGCTGTCTCGAACGCGCCCTTGAGGAGCAACCCAAGAATAATTTGCTCTTCCTATTTCAGCCTGCTGAAGAAAATGAAGCTGGTGGGATGCTCATGTATGAGGATGGTGCTTTTGAGGACTGGCTGCCAGATCAGTTTTATGGTCTCCATGTTCGTCCGGATTTGAAGGTTGGACAGATTGCGACCAACACCCATACACTCTTTGCAGGGACTTGTGAAGTGAAGATTCGTTTCAAAGGAAAAGGGGGACACGCTGCTTTTCCACATGAGGCCAATGATGCCTTGGTGGCTGCTAGTTACTTTGTAACCCAAGTGCAGTCAGTTGTCAGCCGCAATGTCAACCCAATCGAGGGAGCGGTGGTGACCTTTGGTGTTTTCCAAGCTGGAACAACCAACAATGTCATTACAGATACAGCCTTTTTACACGGAACCATTCGTGCCTTGACTCAGGACATGAGCCTCTTGGTACAAAAAAGAGTCAAGACAGTCGCAGAAGGGGTTGCAGCAGCCTTTGATATGGAAGTCGAAGTAGAACTCAAGCAAGGAGGCTACCTACCTGTTGAGAACAATCCAGCCTTGGCGCGTGAACTGATGGACTTTTTTGAAGAGAAAGACGGAATTGAGTTGATTGATATTGAGTCAGCTATGACTGGTGAGGACTTTGGTTATCTCCTTTCGAAGGTAGATGGCGTTATGTTCTGGCTAGGTATCGATAGTCCCTACGCCCTTCATCACCCTCAGATGAGTCCCAAAGAAGAAGCCTTAGCCATTGGGGTAGATGCAGTCTCTAGTTTCTTAAAAAAGAAGGCAGCAGAGTAGAGGAATTGTCTATGAAAGCAGAACTACGCAAGAAAATTTTGCAAGAAATGAAGACTCTATCTCAGGAGCAAAAACAGGCTATGGATCGAGTTTTAACTGAACGATTTTTAAAGCATCCCTTTTACCAAGAAGCCAAGACCATCGCAACCTATCTCTCCTTCCCTCATGAATTTCAAACGCAAGAACTGATCAAGCGGATGCTGAAGGACGGCAAAAAGGTTCTGATACCCAAAACCTATCCCAAGGGGCGCATGGACTTTGTGGTCTATCATCCACAGCAGTTGGTAAAAACTTCCTTTGGTTTACTGGAACCGCAAGGAGACTTGGAAGTGGTGGAACCGTCTCAGATTGACTTAATCCATGTTCCGGGTTTGGCTTTTACAACTGAGGGCTATCGGATTGGATATGGTGGAGGATACTACGACCGCTATCTGGAGCATTTTGCTGGGCATACCATGAGTACAATCTATCCTTGTCAAGTTCAGGAGTTTAACTCGGAAAACCATGATATTCCCGTCCAGGAGGTGCTAATCTATGAAGGAAATCTTTGATAAACGTTATCCTGTGACTAGCTTCTTCCTCCTAGTAACAGCATTGGTATTTCTCTTGATGTTGGTTTTTACAGGTTTAAATTTTGAACGAGCAGATACCTTGCTTCAGTTTGGAGCCATGTATGGACCGATCATTCGCCTGTTCCCTGAGCAGATTTGGCGCCTTTTTTCGGCTATATTTGTGCATATCGGATGGGAGCATTTCATTGTCAATATGATTTCGCTCTACTTTCTTGGACGACAGGTGGAGGAGATTTTCGGTTCTAAGCAGTTCTTCTTTCTCTATCTATTATCTGGAATGATGGGCAATCTCTTTGTTTTTGCTTTCACACCGAAAGTTGTCGCTGCTGGGGCATCCACTTCCCTATACGGGTTATTTGCTGCGATTATCGTCTTGCGTTACGCAACTCGCAACCCCTATATCCAGCAGTTGGGGCAATCCTATCTGACACTTTTCGTGATCAATATCATTGGAAGTGTTCTGATTCCAGGAATCAGCCTAGCTGGGCATATTGGTGGCGCAGTAGGCGGTGCCTTTCTAGCAGTTATTTTTCCAGTTAAATGGGAGAGAAGGATGTACAGTACCAGCCAGCGAATCGGAGCAACCGTACTTTTTATCGCACTAGCCATTTTCCTTTGCTATAAGGGAATGAGCTATGTGTAGGGGGGATAGTTAAATGCAAGCACCGATTCGGTTGCTAATAAGTCATCTGCAAAGATGGCTTTTTTTATTGCAAGCTTCAACAAAAAAACAAAGCCCTTATTTAAGAGCTTTGTTTTTCTTCTATTCCCCATCAGCTAACTCTTTTCCGAGTTGGATGAGGTAGTCTTTCAAGTCGTCTTTGACTTGAGGGTGTTTGAGAGCGTAGTCGATGGATGTTTTCATAAAGCCAAACTTGTCTCCGACATCGTAACGAGCCCCCTTGAACTCACGAGCAAACACACGTTGTGTTTTATTGAGGGTATCGATTGCATCTGTCAGCTGAATTTCATTTCCTGCACCTGGAGCTTGGTTTTCGAGGATTTGGAAAATTTCAGGCGTGAGGAGGTAGCGTCCGATGATAGCAAGGTCGCTAGGAGCATCCTCTGGTGCAGGTTTTTCAACGAAGGTTTCAACGCTGTAAAGGCCGTCTTTTCCTTCGCCTTGCGGAGCAATAACCCCATAGGCAGATACTTCGTCGTGAGGGACTGGCATAACAGCGATAGTAGACGCATGAGTACGCTCGTAGTCATCCATGAGTTGTTTGGTAAGCGGAACAGCCTTTTCGTCCGTGATATCCATCAAGTCATCACCAAGCATAACGACAAAAGGTTCATTTCCAACGAAAGCTTTGGCTTGCAAGACAGCATCTCCGAGACCACGTGGATGTGTTTGACGGATAAAATGCAGGCGCATGCCAGTTGTTTCATCAACTAGCTTCAGAAGATCTGTTTTCCCTTTTTCTTTGAGGTTGTATTCCAATTCGAAGTTTGAGTCGAAGTGGTCCTCAATGGAACGTTTTGACTTACCAGTCACAACCAAAATATCTTCGATTCCAGACTTGAGGGCTTCTTCAACGATAAACTGGATAGTTGGCTTGTCTACGATTGGCAACATTTCCTTGGCCAAGGCCTTAGTTGCTGGGAGGAAGCGAGTTCCCAATCCGGCGGCAGGGATGACTGCTTTTCTGACTTTTTGTTTCATAAATGTTCCTTTCTATAAAGGTCTACGACCATTCGTTTTCTGCTTTAAATTCATTGCTCATGATGTCATTGATGGCTTCTTTGATATTGACACCTTCGTAGATAACTCGGTAAATAGCCTGTGTGATCGGCATGTAGACACCCAATTCCTGAGCCAGTTCGTAAGCTGCTCGAGTTGTTGAAATTCCTTCAATGACCATACCCATGTTTGCTTCGATGTCTGCTAGGGATTCTCCACGGCCGAGAGCATCACCGGCTCTCCAGTTACGAGAGTGGACAGATGTCCCCGTTACGATCAAGTCACCAACTCCAGAAAGACCGCTATAAGTCAGAGGATTAGCTCCAAGAGCGACACCTAGACGGGTGATTTCTGCTAATCCTCGAGCGATGATGGCTGCCTTGGCATTGTCGCCAAATCCTAGACCATGCAATGCCCCAGCGCCAACTGCGATGATGTTTTTGAGAGCACCAGCAGTTTCAACTCCGATAACATCCGTATTGGTATAGAGACGGAAGTAGTGATTGCTAAAGAGATTTTGTACGTACTGGGCAGTTTCAAGATCTTTGGAGGCTGCGGTAATCAAGGTAATATCCCGCACAATCGTTTCCTCAGCGTGACTAGGTCCTGAAACAACAACGACTTCACTACGGAGGTCAGCTGGAATTTCCTCTTCAAGAATAGTTGATAGACGTTTGTGGCTATCTGGTTCCAATCCTTTGGAGGCATGCATGATGACAACCTTGTGATCGAGTACCTTTGCTACTTGTTGGGCAACCAGTCTCGTTACTTTTGTTGGGACTACAAATAAAACAGCATCCACATCCTTTAGTGTTTCTTCTAAGTCATGATAGGCTTTGATTTTTTCGTCCAGTAGGATATCTTTGAAATAGCGTTTATTTGTATGCTGGTTATTGATTTCATCGATTTGTTCAGGGACATTTCCCCAAATTCGAACTTCGTGTCCATTGTCGTTTAGGACCTGCGAAAGGGCAGTTCCCCAAGAACCAGGACCCAAGACAGCGATGGTTTGTTTCTTCATCTTTTCCTCCTTGTAAGAGTTCTTCCTTTCATTTTACCATAAAAAGCCTTTTCATGCATCACCTGTAGATGAAAGCGCACTAATTTATAATAAGGAGACTTCTTTGACAAGATGTCTCTTTTTTGCTAGAATAACATCAATATGAACGAATGAGAAGGAGCTGACGCAGGATGTCGCTCCCTTTATCTATTTTATTAGGAGGAATTATGCTCATTAAAAAAATAAAAACCTATAAATGGCAAGCCTTGGCATCCCTAATGATGACAGGCTTGATGGTTGCGAGTTCGCTCTTGCAACCGCGCTATTTGCAAGAGGTGTTAGAGGCTTTGTTGGCCGGTCAACATGAGGCTATCTATAGTATTGGCGCTTGGCTGATAGGGGTAGCTCTAGTCGGTCTGGTTGCAGGTGGGGTCAATGTAACGCTTGCAGCCTACATTGCTCAAGGAGTGTCTTCGGACCTTCGGGAAGACGCTTTTCGCAAGATCCAGACCTTTTCTTATGCCAATATCGAGCAGTTTAATGCGGGTAATCTTGTCGTTCGTATGACCAATGATATCAACCAAATTCAGAACGTGGTGATGATGGCTTTTCAAATCCTTTTCCGTCTCCCTCTTCTCTTTATCGGTTCCTTTATCTTGGCGGTTCACACTCTCCCGTCACTTTGGTGGGTGATTGTCCTCATGGTGCTCCTCATCTTTGCACTAACAGGCATCATGATGGGGATGATGGGACCACGATTTGCTAAGTTTCAAACTCTTCTTGAGCGGATCAATGCTATTGCCAAAGAAAATCTACGTGGTGTCCGCGTAGTCAAATCCTTTGTACAAGAAAAAGCACAATTTACCAAATTTACCGAGGTTTCAGATGAACTTCTCGGCCAAAATCTTTATATCGGTTATGCCTTCTCAGTTATAGAACCCGTTATGATGCTAGTCGGCTATGGAGCGGTCTTCCTCTCTATCTGGTTGGTGGCAGGCATGGCTCAGTCAGATCCGTCTGTAGTGGGCTCGATTGCTTCCTTTATCAACTATCTCAGCCAGATTATCTTTACCATCATTATGGTTGGATTTTTAGGAAATTCTGTCAGCCGTGCCATGATTTCCTTACGTCGTATTCGCGAAATTCTAGATACCGAGCCAGCGATGACCTTTAAAGATCTTCCAGATGAAGAGTTAGAAGGAAGTCTCTCTTTTGAAAATGTGACCTTCACCTATCCTAATGATGATGAGCCTATGCTGAAGAATGTAACCTTTGAAATTGCGCCTGGTCAGATGGTCGGTGTGGTTGGGGCTACTGGAGCAGGGAAGTCCACCCTAGCTCAGTTAATTCCACGACTTTTTGATCCACAGGAGGGATCTATCAAGATTGGTGGCAAGGATATTCGAGACGTCAGCGAGGGAACCTTACGTAAAACAGTTTCCATTGTCTTGCAACGTGCTATTCTCTTTAGCGGAACCATTGCAGATAATCTTCGTCAAGGGAAAGGCAATGCCAGCGTGTCAGAAATGGAACGTGCAGCACGGATTGCCCAAGCCAGTGAATTTATCGGGCGCATGGAAAACAAATTTGAGAGTCAGGTCGAAGAACGAGGCACCAATTTTTCTGGTGGACAAAAACAACGGATGTCCATTGCCCGTGGGATTGTCAGCAATCCCCGTATCCTGATTTTTGACGATTCGACTTCAGCCTTGGATGCTAAGTCAGAGAGACTCGTGCAGGAAGCTTTGAACAAAGACCTGAAAGGGACAACAACCATTATCATCGCTCAAAAGATCAGTTCAGTCGTCCATGCGGACAAGATTTTGGTCTTGGATCAAGGGCGTTTGATTGGAGAAGGACGGCATGCAGATTTGGTAGCTAACAATGCCGTCTACCGCGAAATCTACGAAACACAAAAGGGAAAGGAGGAATAAAATGAAAACCGTTCGATTTTTCTGGAATTATTTTAAAGTTTACAAGTTCTCCTTTGTCATTGTGATTCTGATGGTTGCAGTTGCGACGATTGCCCAATCCCTCTTTCCTGTTTTTTCAGGTCAAGCAGTAACAGAGCTCGCTAACCTAGTGCTGGCTTATCAAAATGGAACTTCCGAACTAGCCTGGCAGAGTTTATCAGCTCTGATGCTGAATCTAGCTCTGGTTGTCCTTGCCTTAGTGGTATCCAGTTTGATTTACATGACCTTGATGACCCGTGTGATTGCTGAGTCAACAAATGAGATGCGTAAGGGCCTCTTTGGCAAACTGTCTCGTTTAACGGTTTCTTTCTTTGACCGCCATCAGGATGGTGACATCCTCTCTCGCTTTACGAGTGACTTGGATAACATCCTTCAAGCCTTCAATGAAAGCTTAGTTCAGGTTATGAGCAATATTGCTCTTTACATCGGTTTGATTTTTGTCATGTTTTCAAGAAATGTGACGCTATCCCTGATAACAGTAGCCAGCACCCCAGTGGCCTTTCTCATGTTGGTCTTCATTGTGAAAATGGCCCGCAAGTACACCAATCTCCAGCAAAAAGAGGTTGGGAAACTCAACGCCTACATGGACGAGAGTATTTCTGGACAGAAAGCTGTTATCGTACAAGGAATTCAAGATGACATCGTAGCAGGCTTTGTGGAGCAAAATGAGCGCGTGCGCAAGGCAACCTTTAAAGGGAGAATGTTCTCAGGCATCCTCTTTCCAGTTATGAATGGGATGAGCTTGGTCAATACGGCCATCGTCATTTTTGCAGGTTCTGCGGTCTTGCTGAACGATCCAAGTATCGAAACAACGACAGCCCTAGGTTTGATTGTCATGTTTACTCAATTTTCTCAGCAGTACTACCAGCCGATTATCCAGGTGGCTGCGAGTTGGGGGAGCCTCCAGTTGGCCTTTACTGGGGCAGATCGTATCCAAGAAATGTTCGATGCAGAAGAAGAGATTCGTCCGCAAAATGCGCCTGCCTTTACGGAATTGCGAGAAGGCGTTGAAATCAGTCACATTGATTTCTCTTATGTGCCAGACAAGCCGATTTTAAAAGATGTTAGCATTTCAGCTCCTAAGGGGCAGATGATAGCAGTTGTCGGTCCGACTGGCTCAGGGAAAACGACCATCATGAACCTCATCAATCGTTTCTACGATGTGGATGCAGGCAGCATTTGCTTTGATGGCAAAGACATCCGTGACTACGACTTGGACAGCCTGCGGAGCAAGGTCGGGATTGTCTTGCAGGATTCGGTCTTGTTTAGTGGAACGATCCGAGACAATATCCGCTTTGGTGTGCCAGATGCCAGTCAGGAAATGGTCGAAGCAGCTGCCAAGGCAACTCATATTCATGACTACATTGAAAGCTTGCCTGACAAGTATGATACCCTTATTGATGATGAGCAAAACATCTTCTCAACTGGTCAGAAACAATTGATTTCCATCGCCCGGACCTTGATGACAGATCCCCAAGTCCTAATCTTAGATGAAGCGACTTCCAATGTGGATACTGTAACAGAAAGCAAGATTCAACATGCCATGGAGGCCGTTGTAGCAGGACGAACCAGTTTTGTTATTGCCCATCGTCTCAAAACCATCCTCAATGCCGATCAGATTATTGTCCTCAAAGATGGAGAGGTCATTGAACGTGGAAATCATCACGAGTTGCTCAAGCTCGGCGGTTTCTACTCGGAACTGTATCACAATCAATTTGTTTTCGAATAGAAAAGTTGTCCTTATTGGGCAGCTTTTTCTTGTCCATAAAAAATACTTATCACGGTCTTTAAAAAAACATATTAGACAGGAAAGGGTTGGAGTGATAAGATAAGACTGTCGCAAGAAAATCGAAAGGAGACACATCATGGCTAGAACGGTTGTAGGAGTTGCTGCAAATCTATGTCCTGTAGATGCAGAAGGGAAAAACATTCACTCATCTGTATCTTGTAAATTTGCAGAGAGCATTCGTCAAGTCGGTGGTCTCCCTTTAGTAATTCCTGTAGGAGATGAGTCCATTGTGCGCGATTATGTGGAAATGATTGACAAACTCATCTTGACAGGTGGGCAAAATGTCCATCCTCAGTTTTACGGGGAGAAAAAGACTATTGAGAGTGATGATTACAACCTTGTACGCGATGAGTTTGAACTAGCTCTCTTGAAAGAAGCGCTCCGTCAGAATAAACCAATTATGGCAATCTGTCGTGGTGTTCAGCTGGTCAATGTTGCTTTTGGTGGCACTCTCCACCAAGAAATTGAAGGTCACTGGCAAGGCTTGCCTTTTGGGACATCTCATACTATTGAGACAGTAGAAGGAAGCGTGGTGGCTAAGTTGTTTGGCAAAGAAAGTCAGGTCAACTCAGTCCATCGTCAGAGTATCAAAGATCTGGCACCTAATTTCCGTGTGACAGCGGTGGACCCTCGAGATCAGACAGTGGAAGCGATTGAGTCTGTCGACGAGCATCGTATTATCGGTTTACAGTGGCACCCAGAGTTCCTGGTCAATGAAGAAGATGGCAATTTAGAATTATTTGAGTATTTATTAAATGAATTGTAACGGTTAGAATCTCTAGCCGTTTTTTTGTCTTATTTCGTTCAAATTTTAATATTGTAACATTTTTTACGCAAATGTTTAAATTATGATAAAATTTGGAAAAATTCAGTATAAAAACTTGAAAAAATCTAAGGTAAGGGTTATGATAGAAGAGAAGAAATTTTGGAGGAATATTATGTCACATATTAAATTTGATTATTCAAAAGTATTAGATAAATTTGTTGCACCACATGAACTAGATTATATGCAGCCTCAAGTGACTGCAGCAGATTCTGCTCTGAGAAATGGTACAGGTCCTGGGGCAGAAATGACTGGCTGGTTGAACTTACCTGAAGAATATGACAAAGATGAATTTGCTCGTATTCAAAAGGCTGCTGCTAAAATCCAATCTGATAGTGAGGTATTGATCGTAATCGGTATTGGTGGTTCCTATTTAGGAGCTCGTGCAGCTATTGATTTCTTGAATAATTCATTTGTAAACTTGCAAAGAAAGGAAGAACGCAAGGCACCTCAGATCCTCTATGCTGGAAACTCTATCTCTTCAAGCTATTTGGCTGATTTGGTAGACTATGTATCAGACAAAGATTTCTCAGTAAACGTGATTTCTAAATCAGGTACAACAACTGAACCGGCTATTGCTTTCCGTGTCTTCAAAGAACTCTTGGTTAAGAAGTACGGTCAAGAAGAAGCTAACCAACGTATCTACGCAACTACAGACCGCGCTAAAGGTGCAGTTAAAGTTGAAGCAGATGCTAATGGCTGGGATACTTTTGTAGTGCCTGATAGTGTAGGTGGTCGTTTTACAGTATTGACAGCAGTGGGGCTCTTGCCAATCGCAGCTGCAGGAGCTGATATCAGCAAGTTAATGGAAGGAGCAAATGCTGCTCGCAAGGCTTATGCTTCTGATAAGTTGGCTGAAAATGAAGCATATCAATATGCAGTTGTACGCAATATCTTGTACCGTAAAGGTTATCTGACAGAAGTTCTAGCTAACTATGAACCATCTCTGCAATACTTCTCTGAGTGGTGGAAGCAACTGGCTGGTGAGTCAGAAGGGAAAGACCAAAAAGGGATTTATCCAACTTCAGCTAACTTCTCAACAGACTTGCACTCTCTGGGACAATTTATCCAGGAAGGTACCCGTATCCTCTTTGAAACAGTTATCCGTGTAGATAAACCTCGCAAAAATGTGCTGATTCCTGAATTGGCAGAAGACTTGGACGGTCTTGGCTACTTGCAAGGAAAAGATGTTGACTTTGTCAATAAAAAAGCTACAGATGGAGTGCTGTTAGCACACACTGATGGTGGAGTTCCAAATATGTTTGTGACACTGCCTGAGCAAGATGAGTTCACTTTGGGCTACACTATTTACTTCTTTGAGTTGGCTATTGCTCTTTCTGGCTACCTGAATGGTATCAATCCATTTGACCAGCCTGGAGTTGAAGCTTATAAGAAAAACATGTTTGCTCTTCTTGGGAAACCAGGCTTTGAAGAGCTGGGTGCTGAGTTGAATGCACGCCTTTGATTCTCATATGCTTTGAGTTCATTTAGAATATAAAAAGATCCACAAGTTCATTTCTTGTGGATTTTTAGTACAAGCCTCTTAATTAGTTTATTATTTTTTTTAAAAGTGTAAAAAAGAGTGTCTTAATTCTTTTATGAAAGCGCTGTATAATTGCCTTGTAAATAAAATTTGAGAGGTATCAAAATGAATGATTGGTTAAACATAAAAGGCAAAACAGTTCTTGTGACTGGCGCGTCATCTGGGATCGGTAAGGCAATCGTTGAAGAATTGCTGGAATTAGGAGTCAATGTAGCGAATTTTGATCTTAGCGACAACGATTTGCGTCACCCGAATCTATTATTTGTAAAAGTTGATGTAACTTCTCGCTCTGAAGTAGAAGAGGGTGTTGCCAAAATAGTTGAAAGATTTGGCAATATTGATGCGGTAGTCAATAATGCAGGGATTAATGTTCCCAGATTATTAATTGATGCAGAAAATCCTAAAGGTCCTTACGAGTTAGACGATGAAACGTTTGAAAAAGTAACAATGATTAATCAAAAAGGTTTGTATTTGGTTAGTCAGGCAGTAGGACGTATTTTAGTGAAAAATGGAAAAGGTGTAATTGTGAACATGGCTTCAGAAGCAGGCTTGGAAGGTTCTGAAGGACAAAGTGCCTATGCTGCCACAAAAGCAGCAGTCTATAGTTACACTCGTTCATGGGCAAAAGAGCTGGGTAAGCATGGTGTACGTGTGGTTGGAATTGCTCCAGGAATTATGGAAGCTACGGGACTTCGAACTCTTTCTTATGAGGAAGCTCTTGCTTATACCCGTGGAAAGACGGTAGAAGATATTCGAGCTGGTTATGCTTCAACTTCAACAACTCCTTTGGGACGAAGTGGTAAACTACGGGAAGTAGCTGACCTTGTAGCATTCTATATTTCAGACCGTTCTAGCTATATAACTGGAGTCACTACAAATATTGCCGGAGGGAAAACTCGCGGTTAAAAAAATGAAGGTGAGGAAGAGAGTTGACCATAGTAAATCGATGGTATAATATTTTAGAAAAAATGGTCTCACAGCCAACTTATTCCTTGGTAGATATGCGCTCAGAGCTGGATATTAGTATGCAAACCTTGCAAAAGAGTATCCAACAATTAAATGATGTTTTGGCTCCGAGTATCCAGATTATCTCACAAGATGATCAGTTAATGTTAGAGGTGTATGACTATACTGAGTTGGAAAGGATTTTATCTGGTAGTTTAAAACGGGAGAGTGACTTCAATTCTTCCAGTAAAAGAATTGCCTATTTACTAAAACGTTTAATTGAGTCAACCTCCCCTCTTCTTATTGACGACTTGGCTGAGGAAGCAGGTGTTAGTAGAAGTACCCTTAATAAGGATTTAAAACAAGTAAAATCTTTGGCAGAGAGTTACTCTATCACTATTTCAGGAAAGCCCAACCGTGGGCTGGAGGTCTTGGGGTCCGAGCTGAATTTGCGCTTGCTCTATATTCACCAAGTGGCCCCTTACTTTGAAGGAAAGACACTCACCGAGGCAACATCTTCTTTTCTGGAGACGCTACTCCAGGAGTATAAAATCCCGAAAGAAACAAAGGAACTCCTTCGAAAGACCATTTCAATTATGGTGGAGCGTATTCATGCATCTAGGGTGTTGAGTTGCCCTATTCCTTACTATAGGAATGATTTAACAGAGACACCTTTGGTTGAAAAATTAATCTATCATATTGAGATGACTTATAAGATTTCCCTCAGTCAGTTTGAGATAGACTTTTTGTGTTTTCCGTTTAATATCCGTTTTATTGACACTTTAAGCAAGCCGTCTTATCAATCTGAACAGCTTGCAAACATTTTTCAAGGGATTGTCAAGAAAGTCAAAGAAACAATGTTGGTTAACTTTGATGATGAAGAATTATTTGAAGAAATCAAGTCTCATCTAGGCTCCTTAATCAATCGACTGATTTTCCATGTGCAAGCTAATGATATATTCCATGGCGAGGTTCAAACTCAATATCCTTTTGCTTTTGAAATGGCGAAAATTGCTGGAGAAGAACTATCTGCAATTTTTGGTTCTGAATTGGAATTATCTGAAATCGGATATCTGGCTTTGTATTTTGAAATGATTTTAAGAAAGCAAAACTCTGTTGTAAATGGTTCTCGCAAGCAGATAGCTGTAGTTTGCACAACAGGAAGAGGAACTGCTGCGATGATTATTCAGCAACTCAGACGAATTCTTGGAAATGATGTAGACATTACTCAGTATTCTGAAGAGGATTTTAATCTGGATTTGAATCAGGACTATTTCGCGATTTTTACGACAGTTCCTCTAAAATATAAAGATTCTAAATCTCCAGTCATTCAAGTTAATCATCTTTTTGATGATCAATGGCTGCAGGAAGAATGGCAGAGGGCCAATGCTTTTCATCAAAAAAATCTAGAAACAGTCAGCTTACGTTTTCTTCGTTTGACTCCCCAAAAAACCTATCAGCAATACTTGCTAAATATGGTTGCAGAGTTAGAGAAACTTCAGATGATTGATGAAGGTTTTAGAAATCGGATAATTGATAGGGATAAAAAACAATCAACCATTTTTGGTGGAGGAATTGCCTTCCCCCATACAATTAACCAGGGTTATGCAAAGACTATTTTAATGTTTGGAAAGCTAGAAGAGCCTTATCAAAAAGGAGATGATTGGATTGAATTTATCTTTCTAGTCGCCATTCCCTCAGAAATTGAAAGCAAAATGGAGAGTGAATTGCTGGAATTGTATGACGACATTTTTCGAATTGCAGGAGAGCCTTCTCTAAAAGAAGCATTGAGGGCTGTAGAAACAGAGACAGAGTTTCTATCATTTTCTAAGAGCAAAGGAGTATTTTAATGAATTCGCTAATAATTTTCGCTGTATTTGTCATGGCAGCTTATATATTTCAAATGTTCCTCGGCTGGCAGCAACTCAAAGACTTCAATAAGACCTATACGATGCTCCGAAAACTGGGGCGCGTAGCGATTGGCAGGAAGTCCGGAAGAATCAAATCCGGTACGATTGTCATGTTCGCGGTTGATGAAAACGGTCGGGTTCTTAAAGCTAGCAAAATGCAAGGAGTCACAATCTTAGCACGTTTTCAAAATATGGACGATTATGTTGGAGAAGACATCCATTATTTTGACAAGTATAATCCTCTTGTGAGAAAAGAAAATAAGTTGATGCAATCAGCCATAGAAGATGCTAGAAAAGTCTATCTTTGGAATGAGGCAGGTATTGAGAAAGAGACAAGTTCATCTGATTCTTTTCTGGGATTCGGCTTTTATGCGAATTACTTACAATTATCTATTAAACAGTTATTTAAAAAAAATAAGAAAGGGAGTTCCTTATGAATCACATTACAAATTTTGCAGAGAGTTTTATGAAACTCTTCCAATTAGGTGGAGAAACCTTTATTAGCTGGATGACAAATATTGTACCGCTTGTCTTGATGCTATTGATTGCAATGAATACCCTTATCGCTTTCTTGGGAGAAGAGAAGGTCAATTCCCTGGCTAAGATTTCTGCCAAAAATCCTGTTAGCCGGTATATGATTTTACCTTTCATTTCTGCCTTTATGCTGGGGAATCCGATGGCAATCAGTATGGGACGTTTCTTACCAGAATATTATAAACCTAGTTTTGTAGCAGCTCAGATGCAGTTCTGCCACACTTCAAATGGTGTATTTCCGCATATCAATCCTGGGGAATTGTTTGTATGGATGGGAATTGCAACAGGAATTCAAACTTTAGGTTTAAGTCAAATGGACTTAGCCATTCGTTACATGCTTGTTGGGCTTGTCATGAACTTTGTAGGCGGTTGGGTGACCGATTTTACAACTGCTTATGTAGCAAAACAGCAAGGTGTTACCTTGAGTAAAACATTTGATTTATAGAAAGAGTGAAATTATGTCATATAAGAGTATAAAAGTTGTTAAAGGAAATGGCGGTTTCGGAGGACCTTTGGTCATTACACCTAGTGAAGCTAAGCATAAATTCATCTATATCACTGGCGGAGGAGAAAAGCCAGATATTGTAGATAAAATTGCTGATTTGACCGGTATGGAAGCTGTTAATGGGTTTAAAACTTCTATCCCAGATGAGGAAATTGCTTTAGCAATCGTGGATTGTGGCGGTACTCTTCGCTGTGGTATTTATCCTAAAAAGGGGATCCCTACAATAAATATTGTCGCTACAGGGAAAAGTGGGCCTCTAGCTCAATATATAACCGAGGAAATCTATGTGTCAGCAGTTGGCCTTAATCAAATTTCTGCTGCTAATGAAGACGAAAAAGCGACAACTGTGGTAACAGAAAAGCCAACTTACGATACTAGTAAAAAAATTACAGAGCAAAAAGCTGAAACAAGTATTGTAGCAAGAATTGGGATGGGCGCTGGGAAGGTCGTTGCGACTTTCAACCAGGCTGCTCGTGAAGCCATCCAAACAATGCTCAACACGATCATTCCTTTCATGGCCTTTGTTTCCTTGCTGATTGGGGTTATTCAAGGTTCAGGTGTTGGAAATTGGCTGGCAAAATTAATGGTTCCCCTAGCTGGGAACATCTGGGGACTCATTTTGATTGGCTTTATCTGTTCCTTGCCATTCCTATCTCCTTTGTTAGGCCCCGGAGCTGTTATCAGTCAGATTATTGGAACCTTAATTGGAGTTGAAATCGGCAAAGGGACTATTCCGCCCCAAATGGCTCTGCCAGCTATATTTGCTATCAACACTCAAAACGGTTGTGATTTCATTCCTGTAGCACTCGGTCTATCTGAAGCCAAGGCTGAAACAGTTGAGGTTGGTGTCCCTTCTGTGCTTTATTCACGCTTTCTCAATGGTGTTCCGCGGGTGCTAGTAGCTTGGATAGCTAGTATTGGCCTTTATCAGTAAACTTTTGATAGATGCACGTAAACATAGCAACTATTATGTTAAACTTATCTATAAGCATAAGTTTATGACAGATTTGAGAAAGGATGAATAGGAATTAGATGAAGAAAATTTTTGAAGCTAAAGTAATTCAAGTGGGGCCTGAAGCTCAGAATATGATTCAAGATGCCAATATGCTCATTTTGTTTGGAGAAGAAGCTCCGGAAGACTTAGCAGAGTATTGTTTTAAAATCGATAACAAAAATCTTCTAGGTGCAATACTAGAAGGTGGAAAGCTGGTGGTAGATAGTCAGGAATATTCGATTACTGCCGTAGGAAATGTAGTAGAAAAAAATTTAACTGGACTGGGCCATATCACGATTTCTTTTGATGGTTCAAAAGAGGGCAGCCTGCCGGGCACTCTCCATGTTGCAGCAGACCAAGCAGTAGTAATTGAAAAGGACTCTACCATTCAGATTTTCGAAACTGCTTGACCATAATAAAATTTCAAATCAAGCAATTTAGAAAAATAAAAGTCTAAAAAATTGATTCAGAGCTTGGACAAAAAGTCCAGGCTTCTGGGTCTAAATTAGAAAAAATAGATGACGCAGTGGTTGATTGGCAAGTCAATCAAACTAGCCAGTCAGTGCAAGGGAATTCCCAGCAGATGGATCCACAAGGGGTGCCTGAACAGAAGGGAAAGACCAAAAAGGGATCTACCCAACTTCAGCAAACTTCTCAACTGACTTGCACTCATTGGGTCAATTTATCCAAGAAGGAACCCGCATCATGTTTGAAACAGTTGTCCGTGTTGACAAACCACGTAAGAACGTGATCATTCCTACTTTGGAAGAAGACCTTGACGGACTTGGTTACCTTCAAGGGAAAGACGTTGACTTTGTAAACAAAAAAGCGACTGACGGTGTTCTTCTTGCCCACACAGACGGTGATGTACCAAACATGTACGTAACTCTTCCTGAGCAAGATGCCTTCACTCTTGGTTACACTATCTACTTCTTCGAATTGGCAATTGCCCTTTCAGGTTACTTGAATGCCATCAACCCATTTGACCAACCAGGTGTTGAAGCCTACAAACGTAACATGTTTGCCCTTCTTGGAAAACCAGGATTTGAAAAATTGAGCAAAGAGCTTAACGCACGTCTATAATAGAAGAAAAGAGTGGCTTGCCCACTCTTTTTACTCTCTTTATTCGTAGACATTGGACTCAGGCGAGACTTGTGATATAATATAGAAAGCAAAAAGGCAGACGCCTAGAGACTTTATAGGAGAAACTATGTCAAAAGATATCCGCGTACGCTACGCACCAAGTCCAACAGGACTACTACACATCGGAAATGCCCGTACAGCATTGTTTAACTACCTTTACGCACGCCATCATGGTGGAACTTTTATCATTCGTATCGAAGATACTGACCGTAAACGTCACGTTGAGGACGGGGAACGCTCACAGCTTGAAAATCTTCGCTGGTTGGGTATGGATTGGGATGAAAGCCCAGAAACTCATGAAAATTACCGCCAATCAGAGCGTTTGGAACTCTATCAAAAATACATCGACCAATTGCTAGCCGAAGGAAAAGCCTACAAATCTTACGTTACAGAAGAAGAGTTGGCAGCTGAGCGCGAACGCCAAGAAGCAGCTGGCGAAACACCACGTTACATCAATGAATATCTTGGCATGAGCGAAGAAGAAAAAGCAGCTTACATTGCAGAACGTGAAGCAGCCGGTATCATCCCAACTGTCCGTTTGGCTGTTAATGAATCTGGTATCTACAAATGGCATGATATGGTCAAAGGTGATATCGAGTTTGAAGGTGGCAACATCGGCGGTGACTGGGTGATTCAGAAGAAAGATGGCTACCCAACTTACAACTTTGCCGTTGTCATCGATGACCATGATATGCAGATTTCTCATGTTATCCGCGGTGATGACCACATTGCCAACACCCCAAAACAGCTCATGGTCTATGAAGCGCTTGGTTGGGATGCACCTGAGTTTGGTCACATGACTTTGATCATCAACTCTGAAACGGGTAAAAAATTGTCTAAACGTGACACCAACACCCTTCAATTTATCGAAGATTACCGTAAGAAGGGCTATCTTCCAGAAGCTGTCTTTAACTTTATCGCCCTTCTTGGCTGGAACCCTGGTGGGGAAGACGAAATCTTCTCTCGTGAGGAACTGATTAAACTCTTTGATGAAAATCGTCTCAGCAAGTCACCAGCTGCCTTCGATCAGAAGAAACTAGACTGGATGAGCAACGACTACATCAAGAGAGCCGATCTAGCTACTATCTTTGAAATGGCAAAACCATACTTAGAAGAAGCAGGGCGTTTGACTGACAAGTCTGAAAAAATGGTGGAACTCTACAAACCACAAATGAAGTCAGTGGATGAAATCGTTCCATTGACAGATCTTTTCTTCTCAGATTTCCCAGAGCTGACAGATGCTGAGCGCGAGGTCATGGCAGGAGAAACCGTTCCGGTTGTTCTAGAAGCCTTCAAAGCGAAACTAGAAGCAATGACAGATGAAGAATTTGTGACAGAAAACATCTTCCCACAAATCAAAGCAGTTCAAAAAGAAACGGGTATTAAAGGGAAAAACCTCTTCATGCCGATTCGTATTGCTGTATCAGGTGAAATGCATGGACCAGAACTTCCAGATACGATTTACCTATTAGGTCGTGAGAAATCTATCCAGCATATCGATAATATGCTCAAAGAGATTTCTAAATAAAAAGGACTTCCGATGGGTACATGGGAAAAGATGTATGAAGAAGCACGAGCCTTATAAAATCCTCATGAAGTTTCTGACTTTGTTTATGCTAACCATGTTGTTGCTGCAGTAGAAGCAGAAGATGGTCAGATCTTCACAGGATTTTGTATGGAGGGCACTTGTGGCGTTTTTCATCTCTGTGCAGAACGAGCTGCTCTCTTCAATATGTATCAATTTTCAGGACAAACTAAAGTTAAGAAAATCCTCGCCTTTCGAGACAAACCTCCCTACGGCGAAGGATCAGGTATGCCCTGTGGCGCTTGCAGAGAATTTCTCTTAGAATTGAATGCTGAAAATAAAGAAGCAGAGTTCATGATGAACTACGAAACAAGAAAAACAATTAAGGTTGCTGAATTGATCCCTTACTGGTGGGGAGAGGAACGCGCGATTAATTGGCAAGATAAATAGAAGGAGTCAGTTGAACTGGCTTTTTCCTTTATCTTTTCAGAATTTCGGTAAAGAGGAAAAAAGTCCTTGACAAAGGCGGAAAAGTAGGTATAATAGAAAGAGTTGAAAAGCTCAAGGTCCGTTGGTCAAGGGGTTAAGACACCGCCTTTTCACGGCGGTAACACGGGTTCGAATCCCGTACGGACTATGGTGTATTGTGGTAAAAAAACTTGAAAAAAGTTTAAAAAATCTGTTGACAGAGGCAGGTAGCTGTGATATACTAATATAGTTGTCGCTCACGAGAGAAGTGAGAGACAAAGACCTTTGAAAACTGAACAAGACGAACCAATGTGCAGGGCACTATAACTGAAGTTATAGTACTGAACAATGAAAAAAACAATAAATCTGTCAGTGACAGAAATGAGTGAGAACTCAAACTTTTAATGAGAGTTTGATCCTGGCTCAGGACGAACGCTGGCGGCGTGCCTAATACATGCAAGTAGAACGCTGAAGGAGGAGCTTGCTTCTCTGGATGAGTTGCGAACGGGTGAGTAACGCGTAGGTAACCTGCCTGGTAGCGGGGGATAACTATTGGAAACGATAGCTAATACCGCATAA